>JALVSV010000356.1 GCA_027024125.1 Methylothermaceae bacterium
TGGATTTTCTATTGCGGCACGGTTGCCACCTGGCTCAAGGGTGGCGGTTCTCAAAGGCCTTGCCTGCAAGTGAAATCGAATGTTTGTTGCGCTCTCACGGAGGGCGGGCCTCTCATCTGCCCACCATCTCTTGAAATGAATGGGTTAGAATAGCCTGTCTTCTGTAAGGTGCCTTATTCACGACCAGACTTGAAAAGTCCCATGTAAGGGGGTTTTCGAACATCTCTTAAGAAAGAACAACAACAAGGAGACTGACCATGTTTCCCATACGAGATACCATTCCCAGTCGTTCTCCTCCGTTGATGACTTGGGGCCTTATTGGGGTCAACATCCTGGTATTCTTTTTCGAGAGGGCCTTGCCCCCCGAGCAGCTGAAGGCGGTGTTTTATTGGTTTGGCATCGTGCCGGCGCGCTATACCCATCCCGAGTGGGCCACGTGGTTTGGTCTTCCTGTCGACAACTATTGGCCGTTTCTGACCTCGATGTTTCTCCATGGAGGGTGGATGCACATCATCAGTAACATGTGGACCCTGTGGATTTTCGGGGATAATGTCGAGGACCGGATGGGGCCATGGCGCTTCCTCTGCTTCTACCTGCTATGCGGCATTCTTGCGGGAGTGGTGCACTGGGGGACCAACATGCATTCCACCATACCCACTGTCGGGGCTTCCGGTGCGATTTCAGGTGTATTGGGGGCGTACCTGTTGCTCTATCCCAGAGCTCACATCATCACCCTGATTCCATTGTTTTTCTATCCTCTGTTCGTGGCGGTTCCTGCTCTTGTCTTCATTTTCGTCTGGTTCGGAACACAGCTTTTATCCGGCGTCGCATCACTAGCGGCCGCAGGTGTGGTCGGGGGAGTGGCCTGGTGGGCTCATATCGGAGGGTTCCTGGCTGGACTGGTTTTGTGCCGGTTGTTTCTCGATCCTGCTCGCAAGGGGATCCATTATCTGGATGAGCTGACGTATGAACAGGCCTGGGATGCCGAGCTGGGCGATCCCGGTCGAAACCGGACCCTTCAAGATTGATAAGAAAAAGAGGATAAAACCATGGATTTCGCTACCTTGTTCTGGCTGTTCTTTCTGTTTTCCGCGTTGCAGCCGGTTTTGCATCAGCGCATGTTGGAAGCGAGCCGTACCCGGCTGATTTCTCGCATCGAAGCCAAACGTGGCAGCAGAGTGATTCTTTTGGTGCATCGCCAGGAATCGATGAGCCTCCTTGGATTCCCGGTCGTGCGATATATCGACGTGGATGATTCTGAGGAGGTGATTCGTGCCATTCACCTGACCGATCCCGAAATTCCCATTGATCTGGTTCTGCATACCCCGGGAGGGCTGGTTTTGGCAGCGCTGCAAATCGCCCGGGCCATATCCCGGCACAAGGGCAGGGTGCGGGTGATCGTGCCTCATTACGCCATGTCCGGCGGTACTCTGATCGCTTTGGCGGCCGATGAGATTATTCTTTGTGAACATGCGGTGCTTGGACCGGTGGATCCACAGCTGGGACAATTTGCAGCCGCCTCGATTCTGCAGGCGGTGGCCCAGAAAGATGTCAATCGGGTCGATGACCAGACCCTGATACTCGCTGACCAGTCGAAGAAGGCCATTCGTCAGGTCCGGGATGCAGTGAATGAACTTCTACTGCCCAAATTCTCCAAGGACAAGGCTGAAGAGCTGGCGGAACTGCTTTCCACCGGAACCTGGACTCATGACTATCCTATCACCGCAGACGAAGCCAAACGTATGGGGCTTCCCGTGTCCACTGAGATGCCAGGGGAATTCCTTCAGTTGATGAACCTGTACCCCCAGCCGGTTCGAAGGATGCCCAGTGTGGTGTATCTGCCTGAGAGGAGGATTCAGGAAGCGCGGGAGGGAAAGTAGGGGCGAAACAATCAGGTTCGTCAGGCTGCATGAAAATCTTGGAGTGGTTTCCGGTTCACAGGCGCATCCAGAACAATCAACGCGTTTGGGTCTGGTTCGTATGTTGCGATCAAACCATGGTGATGATTGGATGGCCCGGAGGAGTTGGGCCAGGATAGGGCCTTGTCAGCTGAGTACTGGGGAATCTGGAGATACCATGCTTGTGATCTTCCGTTCCAACGGCAAAGCGGCTCGCTGTCGTCGCGCCGCCCGACCTGCTTCTGACTATTCACGCGCTTTCTATCGTCAAAGCCTGGTTTCCAGTTGTTGCCAAAACCCCATTTCTTTGATGTCAGATAGATCAGCGGCTTTCATTCCAGCTTGAAGTCATTAACTGAATAAAATCCCGACGCGACAGAACATTGGAGCAGTCCCGCCAGTCCTTTTCCGTTGGCTCCATCGTGCCCGTATACCGCAGATCGAATCCTGTGGCCTCCTTCTGAGCATTGATATATTCGTCCATTTTTTCGCCGAGGGTTTCGATATCCTCTATCCATTCATCCTTGATCGTGTCCGGCAGGGATCCGAACAGGTTGTAGCGGTCGCGCATCCGCTCGGATAAGCGAGCGTAGACCTTTTCGTCCACTGTCCGTTCGTTGACAAGGTTGAGCATGTCGACCTTTTCCCGTGCCTGCCCGAACCGCTTGATTCGGCCGATTCGCTGCTCGAGTCGCGTGGGGTTCCAGGGCAGATCGACATTGATGAGCGTCCCCAGGGTTTGTAGGTTCAAGCCTTCACATGCGGCATCGGTGGCAACCATGATTCGGATCTCATGCTCGGCCACCATCCTTTTCAGCGTTTCACGCTCGATATTGACGCTGTCGGCCTTCTGGTAAAGCCGGCTGCGGGACGCGCCTGCATAAAGGCCGATTGCCTCATCTGGATATCTGGTTGCCAGGGCATCGGCGACCCATCTGGCAGTGTCGTAATATTGACTAAAAATGATGACACCGTACTCCAGCCATTTTTCCTGTTCCAGGTAATGAACAACCCCCTGAAGTTTTGGATCCTCACTAATCCTTTCCAGGCGCTCAATAAGACGCTCTAGGACATAACGTTCTTCGTCGCTTTCTACCGATAACTCGATATCTTGATCTTCAGTTTCCTCTTCGACGGTACGCCCTTCGAGAAGCATCTTGGCAGTGCTGAGTCCCGCAGCAATACTGGAGCAGATCCGTTGCTCCATCAGGTTTTTCATGAAGCCGCCGCCCTTACCCCGCTTGGAAAGCAGCTTGCCAAAATGGCGGGCTTCCAGATAGGCTGAACGAAAATCATCGCTCGTGCGCAGTGCCTTGCCTTCGAACTGGAGAGCGCAAGATTGCCCGGACAGCCCATGGTTGTTCTGTGACGAAGAAGGAAACAGGATCGGCGACGTGAAAAGGCGCTTCGCGTCTGCCTGTCAGAGAGCCGGGATCGGTGATTTCAGGATTCGTGATCTCAGACACACCTGTGCAGCCTGGCTCGTGTCGGCGGGTGTGCCATTGCCGGAGGTGAGGGGACCTGATGGGATACTCGACAGTGAAAATGACCGAGAAATATGCCCATCTTGCCCTCGACAACGTTCGGACGGCAGGGGAGGTTTTGGAAGGTGAGTCACGGAGGCAAAACAAAGGGCTTAGCCTGGATGGGATAAGCCCTTGTTTTATTTGGCTCCCCCGGACGGACTCGAACCGCCGACCCGGTGGTTAACAGCCACCTGCTCTACCAACTGAGCTACAGGGGAGTGGAACCTGCTTTTTCTGGCGCGCCCGGAAGGATTCGAACCTCCGACCACCTGGTTCGTAGCCAGGTACTCTATCCAGCTGAGCTACGGGCGCCTGCTCGAAGAGTAGGATAATTTACGTAAGGTTGAATACGTTGTCAAGGTAAGGGGGATGGTTTTTTGTAAGCCAGATCTTGGCAGAAATCCAGTCTCATGCTTAAAATGGTTATTTTTATTTGTGAAAAACCTATGCCAGTCCAACCCCTAATCAAAAGCACACCCTCTTCCTGTATCACAGATTTGCCCCCCTTGGGCAT
>JALVSV010000357.1 GCA_027024125.1 Methylothermaceae bacterium
ACAGTATCCCTGCAATGAGAAACAAACCAAGGATTGCTTGCCATTTTTCTTTGTTCAAATATTTGCTCATATTTTTCCTTGGGCTTCTAACGATGTGTCAACGTCCTAAATGACGCATTATTTCACGTCACTTCTGACGCCTAATCCGGGTATATGTGACCTATGTAACTGTTTTTTCTATCTAATCCTGCTGCATATCCTTCACTAATTGTAACGTTTTTTCCTTCATCCGCCTTATACTTCATTCACCCATGTTCCCACAAGCCTAAGTGACGCGATCGGATACGGATGGAAATCCTACGGAGAAGTTAGAAGTCTGTCGGACTTAACATTTCAACAGGTGATCTTGAGGTATTCGTCCGGCTGAATGAGTTTTGCTTGTCTACTCTCTCAACCTGGGGATGTATGGTGGACCCCAATGGTAAAAATAACGGTCGTTTTCTTAACCCTTCTCCGTGACCTCCCAACCTCAATGGTTTTCCTTGTCTGGCGTGGTAAAGTAACCCGGTAAAGAAAACAAGGTAAACATTAGATCTTCCATCACGGGTTTCTTTACCAGATCAGGAGTAGTCCCACCATGAAGATTGGTTACGCCCGGGTGTCCACCCTCGAACAGAATCTGGATCTGCAACGGGATGCCCTGCAGAAGGCCGGATGTGACAAGGTCATCGTCGATCAGATCAGTGGCACGACATCCAACCGGCCCGGCCTGGAGAAGGTCAGGGAATTGCTGCGATCCGGCGATACCCTGGTTGTCTGGCGTCTGGACCGTTTGGGCCGGTCCCTGCGCGACCTCATCGACTGGATGCAGTATCTGGGAGAGCAGGGAATCGGGTTACAGAGCCTCCAGGAAGCCATCGACACGACCACGCCAGCCGGCAGGCTCACCTTCCATTTGTTCGGCGCCCTGGCGGAATTCGAGCGCAATCTGATTCGCGAGCGCACCCTGGCGGGCCTGGCCGCTGCCAGGGCCAGAGGGCGCAAGGGTGGACGCCGCAAGGCTTTGGATGCCGACAAGCGCAAGCTGGCGGTCGATTTGTATCTGGAAAAGAAAATGCCGGTCAGCCAGATCTGCGAACTGATGGGGATCTCCAAGCCGACACTCTATAGTTATGTCAGGGAGATACAGGGAACCGGATGATATACTACTAAGTAGTGTTTATTACCACCATAAAAGAGACAACCCATGGCCACCGTCGAAAAACTCAGTATCGCCCTGACCCCCGAAATGGCAGACGAAGTGCGCAAGGCCGTTCAAAGCGGTGAATACGCCAGCAGCAGCGAAGTGATCCGCGAAGCCCTGCGTGACTGGCGCCGTAAGCGCACTCTGATGGAACAGGAGCTTGAGGAACTGCGTACTCTGTGGCATCAAGGCCTACAAAGCGGCCAGGGCCGATACGGTTCCGTGGAGGAAATCAAGCAAGCTGCCAGAAAACGCCTGGACGGAACCGACCAATAATCCAACGTGTCGGTTTTTCGCAAGACCGCCCAGGCTGAAGCGGACCTGATCGCCCTCTGGCTTTATATTGCCCAGGACAATCCATCCGCTGCCGATCGTCTGCTCGACACCATCGAGGAGAAAGGCCGGTTGCTTTCCGGGAATCCAAAACTGGGGCAGGCCAGGCCGGATATCGCCGAGGGCTTCCGTTATCTTCCCGTAGGCCGTTACCTGATGCTGTATCGGGAAATCCCAGGAGGTGTTGAGCTGGTGCGTGTCGTCCATGGAATGCGAATGTTGAACGATCTGTAACCTTCGATCTCCGATGCCGCTGAACGAAGCCGATACCTGCCGCCTCTACGTCACCCCCAAGCTCAGGCAAGCGGGCTGGGAGCAGCGCCCTCATTCCATCACCGAACAAAAGACCTTCACCGACGGCCGGGTCGAGGTTCGGGGCGACACCGTCAGGCGGCGTGAACGCAAACGGGCTGATTATCTGCTCAGATACACCCGCGATTTCCCCTTGGCGGTGGTCGAGGCCAAGCCCGAATCCGACTCTCCCGGCAAAGGCCTGCAACAGGCCAAGGACTATGCCGAAATCCTCGGTCTGAAGGGGCTTAACCACAACAGGGATCTCCTAGGTCACTTCACGGTCAAAATGACAGAGAAGTATGCCCATCTGCATCCCGAGAACGTTAGGGCTGCAGTCTCTTGTCTGGATGGCACCGAGTCACAATCGAGTCACGTTGCCGATCTGGTGGGCTTTTTGGAAAAGCGAAATTCCGTGTAAGACACTGAATCAGGAAGGATATTTGGTGGCCAGGGACAGAATCGAACTGCCGACACGGGGATTTTCAGTCCCCTGCTCTACCGACTGAGCTACCTGGCCACGGGAAAGGCAGTATTGAACCAAGCATGGGAGCGTGTGTCAAGTTTGACCTTCTTCGGGAGAGGGTGGAACATAACCTTCCGGCATGGCCGCGCCTTCACCGAAGAGGAACTGTTCCCGCTCACGTGCCAAGAATTCTTTGGCTTCGGGCTCGAAAACCGTGAGCCGGTGTTCGTTGATCAACATAGTTTGCACTTCCAACCATGACTGCCAAGCCTGTTTGGAGATGTTCTGAAAAATTCTCTGTCCCTCGGGGCCAGGAAAGGGGGGGGAGTCCAATCCTTCGGCTTCGATTCCCAGTTTTGCGCATTTGACCGTTCGGGGCATATCATTTTCCTCGACATTCCTGACTATGGCGCTATGTTAGCATATTGTGGCTGCCGAACTCCCTGAGTAGCTTTCTGACCGGAGTGGGCACAGCAACTTCGGGCTCATTGGCGGATGCAATCCAGCACGAAGGCTTGTCTTTAATAGTGGATGGAGGGAGTGTCATCTTCGCCAGGACAGGGGTGTATTCCAGCTGGAAATGGGTAAAGGTGTGTCGTCGAGGTCTCAACCACTTCATGGCGTGAGAAGCAATCCCTATTTCGAGACAATGCTTTTCCAGCGCCGTACGGCTGTCCCAGCAGGGAAAGCTCCACAGACCTCCCCAGACACCGGTTGTGGGACGTCTTTCCAAATATAATCGACTCTGTTCATCCACCAGCAGCAACCAGTAGCTGTTTCTGACCGGTTTTGATCGCTTGGGGCGCGGTACAGGAATCTTGCCGACCAGGCCATCCTTGTAAGCCCGACAGGCGTCCTGAAAAGGGCATGAATCGCATTCAGGACGGCTTCGGGTACATACCGTGGCACCGAAATCCATCAGCGCCTGGGTATAGTCAGCGGCTCTTTTGGCGGGCAAATATCGCTCGCTCAGCCCCCACAATCGTCGTTGTGTGGACGATTCTCCTGACCACGTCTCGATACCATGAAGCCGGGCCCATAGACGTTTGACATTACCATCGAGAATTGGGAAAGGGCGATCGAATGCCAGGCTGAGGATGGCACCTGCAGTAGACCTTCCAACCCCTGGAAGGTCGCAAAGAATCTGCAGTTGGTCGGGAAACCGGTTGTGATAAAGGTTACAAACCTGTTGCGCCGCACGATGGAGATTTCTGGCCCGGGAGTAATATCCCAACCCGGCCCACAAGTGAAGTACTTGGTCAATCTCCGCCTTCGCCAGTACTTCCAGCGAAGGAAATGCCTCCATGAACCGCTCGAAGAAAGGGATGACAGTCGATACCTGGGTCTGTTGCAGCATGATCTCGGAGACCCATACCCGATAGGGTGTTCGTTCCTGCTGCCAAGGCAGATCTTTACGACCAGCACGATCGTACCACCCAAGGAGGAATTGCTGGAATTCGTGCGGATTCATCTGGAAAGCAGGCCCTTTAGTGCCTCCCCAATTCCTGGACCTAGTTTCTTGTCCAGCTTCTCTATCACTTTTTTTTCTATCTTGGCTTTCTTCTTTTCGATCTGCTTCTGGAACCTGGCCTGGGCCATTGCCGCAACATCCAACATGTATTTCGGCTGGGCGAGCGGACCGGTGATGTCGATG
>JALVSV010000358.1 GCA_027024125.1 Methylothermaceae bacterium
GATGATCGGCGACCACCACACGCTCCTCCCCCAGAAGACGGTTGACCAAAGTGGATTTTCCCACATTGGGACGGCCGATGATGGCCACCCGGATGCCATTTTCTCCTGCGTCACTGGCCTCGGCTTCCTCCGGCTCTTTCGTCACTGGAGGCAGCCGTTGTTCGATCCTTTCCACCAAACGGGCCACACCCCGTCCATGGGCGGCGGCAGTCATGGCAGGATCGCCGAACCCCAGCCCGGCAAATTCAGCTGCCGCCAAGGCGGGGTCTTCACCGTCGATCTTGTTGATCACCAGCAGAATGGGCTTGTTCAGCCGGCGCAGCATCTCGGCGATGTCTTCGTCGGCGGCCGTCAGACCCTCGCGCCCATCCACCAGGAACAAGACAAGGTCGGCTTCTTGCAGTGCCTGGGAGACTTGGCGAAGGGAAGCCTCGTTGACGATTTCCCCCACATCGTCGATCCCTCCGGTGTCGACCACCAGAAAATCGCGTTCCCCCCGGACACAACGCCCATAACGGCGATCGCGGGTCAGCCCCGGATAATCGGCGACCAAGGCATCGCGGGAACGGGTCAATTGATTGAACAGGGTCGATTTCCCCACGTTGGGGCGCCCCACCAGGGCCACGACCGGCAACGATTTATTCACTTTCAATGGCTTCTATCTTCAGTACGGCCACGGTGCCATCGCTGGCATACACGGCCAAAAGGGAACCGACCACTTCAGGGGGCATCTCAATAGGGCTGCGACAGACCCTGATTCTTCCCACCTGGCGACCATCTTCCTGGGCCAGGAAATGGATATAGCCCTTGTAATCCCCCACCGCAATATAATCGCCAAACACGACTGGGGCTGTCACCTGGCGCCGGTGCAACGCGGTCTGTTTCCAATATGCGCGCCCCGAGGTTTCATCCAGTCCCCAGACGTCACCCTCGATATCCGTCACGAAGACATATTTCCAGGTCACGGCAGGACTGGACTGGGAAATCACTTTCTCGTTCTGCCAGATGACCTCTCCGTCCAGCAATGAGGCGGCAATCACGCCACCTCGATAAGTGGTGATATATAGCATTCCTTCCTGGATCGCAGGTTCGGAGTCTGCATCCACTATTCTTTCCAACTCGGTGACGCCTGTAGGTATCGTCATCTGCCTTTCCCAGATGACCTTGCCATCGTGCAGCCTGAGCGCCGCCATCCGCCCCTTGGCGAATCCTACCAGGACCATGTCCTCGACGATCTTGGGAGCTGCTGCCCCTCTCAGCGACAGGCGCGAAACCGGCTGGCCATAACTCCACAGCGGGGTACCCGAGTCCTCAGCCAGCGCAAACACTGCACCATCACCGGTATGTACCACCACGACACCATCACCTGCCACCGGGGGGGCAGCCACCTCACTGGATACATTCGCCTGCCATAAGGTTTCACCAGTGGCTTTGTCCAAGGCCACGACCTGTGCTTCCGATGTCCCCAGCAACAGGGATTCCAACCCCAGCCCAGGTCCTGCCGACAGAGGCAGTTCGAGATCCACCTCGAATATTTCATCTCCGGACTGGGTTTGCCAGCCCCCGACCTGGCCGTCATGACTGGCCGCAAAAACCGCTTCAGAGTCACCCGCGACGGTGAGCGCAAACTGATAACCCTCATCTCCTGAACCGATGTCCTCGTCCCAGAGAACGCTGACTTCGATTTCAGGCTCGATGGAGACCAGTTCCCTTGGAGGCTCCAGTTCCGAACCGCCACCGGTGACCAGATCGATCGCCCCCGACACGGTGTTGCTGAATGCCGCCCCCATGGACTGACATCCACTCAGAAAGAACAGGGTGGCACAGAGTATCAGAAGGGTACGCATCACTGGGAATCAGACGGGCCTGAACCCAGATCGTTCAGCTTGGTATTCAGGTAAGGGTGAACCCGCCCAAGAGCAATGGCCTTGCTGTATGCCTGACGTGCTTCAGACAATTTTCCCAGGGTAAAGTACACGTCGCCTTTGATCTCTTCGTATTGACCGGCAAACTTTCCAGCATCCCCCACTTCCGATGACGTCAGGACCTTCAAAGCATCCTGTGGATTGCCCATGGCCAACAGCACCCGGGCCTGACGCAACCGGGCGATATGACGGAAATTTGGATCCCTGCCCGAAGTCAAAAGCATTCCCAGCGACTTCTTGGCCTGTTCCAGCTGGTCTTTTTCCACCGCCACTCTGGCCTGGAACAAGTAGGCAAAATCCGCATAAGCGGTATTGCCGAATTCTCCGGTCAGCCGCTGGGCTATCCCTTCTGCCAAGTCGTACTGCTTTTGCTGCACGGCATTCAGCAACTGAGAATAGAGATCCGAGGACTGCTGGGCCTGAGTCTGCTGGTAGTTCTGCCACGCATTCCAACCGAAGATACCGGCCAACCCCAGAACGACCCCGGCAATGATGGATCCCCCATTGGCTTTCCACCAACGTTTCAGTGCTTCGACTTGTGCTTCTTCTTCGAGATGAGTCGCCATCTTTCCCCCTATTTGGAATAGAATTCTGAATGTAGAAAATCGAGTAACCGGTCGAAATCCAGCGTCCGCTGTTCACCTTCCTCACGTAAAGGCTTGACCGCCACCTGCTGCCGGGCGGCTTCCTCTTCACCCAGGATCAATGCGTACATGGCACCACTTTTGTCTGCCTTCTTGAACTGGCTCTTGAAACTGCCTCTTCCTGAGTGGACCTGCAACCGTAAACCGGGAAGTCGCTCACGCAGTTTTTCTGCCCATATCAAGCCTGCCTTTTCCGCGCTGGCACCCACCCGGATCATGTACAAGTGCGGTGGATTCGATCGTGCCAATGGTGAATCCCCGAGCAGGGCCATCAGCCGCTCCAGACCCAGGGCGAATCCGGAAGCAGGGGTCGGTTTGCCGCCCAACTGCTCTACCAGGGTATCGTAACGCCCTCCGGCACAGACTGTTCCCTGGGCACCCAATTCACGGGTCACCCACTCGAAAACGGTCAGACAATAATAATCCAGACCACGTACCAGACGTGGATTGAAGGTATAAGAGACACCGACAGCATCCAGCTGGTTGACGAATCCCTGGAAGTGGGCTCTGGAGGATTCACCCAGATAGTCGATCAGTTTGGGTGCCCCCTCGATCAAAGCCTGCATATCCGGATTCTTGCTGTCCAGGATTCTCAGTGGATTGGTGTGGAGGCGCCGCCTGCTGTCGTCGTCAAGAGCGTGCTCGAAGGTGGAGAAATAGGCGACCAGTTCCTCACGGTATGCCCGCCTTTCTTCCAGCGTCCCCAGTGAGTTGATCTGCAGTTCCAGTTTGTCGGCAATACCGAGCGCCCGCCACCAGTAACGGTTGAGCAGAATCAACTCGGCATCGATATCCGGCCCCGGTTGCCCATAAGTCTCGACCCCGAGTTGATGAAACTGGCGATAACGGCCCTTCTGGGGGCGCTCGTGGCGGAACATGGGCCCCTGATACCATAGACGCAGATTGGCGCCACGCAAAAGACCGTGTTCGATGCAGGCGCGTACACAACCTGCAGTCCCTTCAGGGCGCAGAGTAAGCGATTCCCCATTTCTGTCCGTGAAGGTGTACATCTCCTTCTCGACGATATCGGTCACCTCCCCGATGGAGCGCTTGAACAGTTCGGTCTTTTCCACGATCGGCAGGCGAATCTGCTGATATCCGTAACTCTCCAGGCCTTGGTACAAAACTGCTTCGACCGCCTGCCACAACGGGGTCTCATTGGGCAGGATGTCGTGCATTCCCCGCACGGACTGCAATTTGCTTCCTGTCATTGCTCAAGCTCGAATAAAATGGGTATGGTCAAGGTCACGCCGCTATTCATCAGGACCACGTCAATAAAACTTGTAAAGAATCGATTGAGACGGAACCTGCGCTATTCATCGCGCAACTTCATACGATAGGCGTTTACCGCTTCA
>JALVSV010000359.1 GCA_027024125.1 Methylothermaceae bacterium
CCTTACCGGCTTCTGCCTCTACCCATGCCCAAGCCAATCTACAACGAAGAAGGCCGTCGGCTCCCGGCCTCTTATGCCAACTTCCAGATCATCAATGAGGCCGTTCTGATACCCCAATATGAAGACCCTGCGGATGAATTGGCTATCTCCTGTCTTTTGGGCGCTTTTCCCGATCGTCAGATTATCCCGATTCCCGCCCGGGCATTAATTCACCAATATGGCAGCATCCATTGCATGTGCATGCAATTTCCTCTACCTCTGAAACTGCATGGCAGACATTGAACGATATAAAATCATACAGAGGCACGAAGATGCACCACGACAACAACCGGTTATAAAACAAGTTTTGACTGTTATGAAAGAAACACTGTCAGTCGCATTGATTCAGCACCCTTGTACTGGAGATTATGGAAGTAATCTTTCCCTTTCCATCCAGGGCATCCGGACTGCTGCAGCAAAGGGGGCAGAATTGATTGTGCTCCCTGAACTTCACACTTTGCCCTATTTCTGTCAAGTGGAGAACACCGAGAATTTCGACTTTGCAGAGGAAATTCCAGGCCCAACTTCAACCAGATTGTCTGAACTGGCTCTGGAATTGAAAATCGTCATCGTGGCATCGCTTTTCGAAAAACGCGCTCCAGGCCTATATCATAATACTGCGGTGGTTCTGGAACGAAACGGATCCATGGCAGGAAAATACCGCAAGATGCATATTCCAGACGATCCAGGTTATTACGAGAAGTTTTACTTCACCCCTGGCGATCTTGGGTTCGAGCCAATTCAAACCAGCGTGGGAAAACTGGGCATATTGGTTTGTTGGGATCAATGGTATCCGGAAGCTGCCCGTTTGATGGCGCTGGCAGGTGCCGAAATCCTCATCTATCCCACTGCAATCGGTTGGGATCCTCGGGATAATGAAGGGGAAAAGCGACGCCAGCTGGAAGCGTGGCAACTCATACAGAGATCCCACGCCATCGCCAATGGCCTGCCCGTGGTTTCATGTAATCGGATCGGCCTGGAACCAGATCCCAGCCATCAATCAGCAGGCATTCACTTTTGGGGAAACAGTTTTGTCGCAGGTCCCCAAGGGGAATTAATGGTCCAGGCTGAAGCCGAGGAGGAGCAAATATTAATTACCCATTTGGATCTGAACCACACAGAAAACATACGCCGGATCTGGCCTTATTTGCGCGATCGCCGCATTGACGCCTATTCAGACCTGACCCGGCGATATCGGGATTGATCAGTCGTTGATGAGGAAATCTTCTTTCTTGTGTCCCTGCTCCACCAATTCACGCATCCAGCGAGGCATCTGCCCCCTTCCCGTCCAGACCAACGTGGGATCGGTAGGGTGGCGGTACTTTGGTGGCAATTTACCTCCGCGGCGGCCGCCGCGTTCTTCCCCCACTGCTCTACCTTTGACCCGAATAATGACATCAAGACCAGCCGACGCGGCCAGTCGCTTGATTTCACGAATCACTTCCTGGCGTTTTTCTTTTTGTTTGGCCTCAAGCGTTCGCTGTGCCTCCTCGATCACCCTGGCCAACTCCTCAGCAGATAATGTTTCCAGTTGTTTTTCAAGCTTCATTCCAATTCCCACTCAGTTTTAAGTAACCTAAAACACCGGTTTATTATAGCCATTTTTTTAAAAATCTAAATCCATCATCATGAAAAAAACCAGCCTTCTTAAAATTATCATTTTTATCTATACATTTTATTGTGGGCCAACAACTGGAGCCCAGGAAAGCAGTCCACAGGTACCATCTGCATCCACAAAAGTCAATATCAGCCCACATATAGAACAATTGGAAATCACCACATCCAGAGGATCTATAATTATTCGCCGTGAACCCAACCCCTTGCATACAATTCCTCCACCTTTCGACAAAACGTCGAGGCCTTGCCCACCCTACTGCATTCAACCTATTAGCGCAGGGAAAGGCGTTCAAACCATTGGGGAACTAGAGCTTCTCGAATATCTGCAAAAATCCGCGAAACTAAACGATATACTGATCATCGATACCAGATTAGCGGAATGGCATGCGCGGGAGACCATTCCCCTTGCAATCAATATTCCCGAAGAACTGTTTGTGAACGGATTTGACAATATTGCCCCAACCGACCTGGGCGCAATCAAAACAGCCAAGGGATGGGATTACTCCAACGCCAATACTCTGGTGATTTTCTGCAATGGGTATTGGAGCCCGGACTCGTATCAAACCATCCAGTTCCTGTTATCGAAACGATATCCACCGGAAAAAATCAAATGGTATCGTGGAGGAATGCAGGCTTGGCTGTCCCTTGGGCTCACCACCGTGAAAAACGCCAAATGACCTTGGCAGACATTAGCAAAAATAGGCCAATCTCCCTGGCTTAAAAAAACCACATAATTATGTAGGCAGGCTTAATTCACGCATGTCAAGGCCAGTCAGGGCGCGACCCAGGACCGCATCATTTAAATACGTAAAGGATTGATTGAAGAGGCAGGTGGTCTGATTCGAAAGCCTCGTCGACAGGGAGGTTTGGGCAGGGCCTTCTTGCACAACAGGATTACGCAAGAAAGTATTCACGGCGTTTTTCGCAGCAGACCGCCTGCCTCGAGCAGAATAGTTGACAGAGCCCTGCCGGATAAGATGGATCGGATATAATCGTGACATTGCCCGTCTCAATTACGTCACCCTTGTGATCATTGCCGCAACGACATGAAGGATACAGTGCAACCTTATCATCCCGTTTCACTTTTCAGCCCAACCACCCCCACCCAATCCGAACCCCAAGTGCAATGGAAGGGATTGACAGGCAGCGCTCTGCCGTTTGCGCTGGCACAGGCCATCAAACAGCACCAGGATCGTTTGTTCGTCGTGGTTACCCCGGATAGCCATAGTGCGCAGCAGTTGGAACAAGAAATCAGGTTCTTCCTCGATGATCAGGCACCCGTCTTGCACTACCCCGACTGGGAAACGTTAGCTTATGACGTTTTCTCTCCCCTGCCCGAAATCATCTCGGAAAGATTGAAGACTCTGGTACAGCTTCCCAAGACCAAAAGCGGCGTACTGATCACCCCAATCTCCACGCTGATGCAAAGACTGGCTCCAAGAACCCATATTTTGGCCCAGAGCCTCTCTTTCAAAGTGGGGGACAGATTGGATCTTGAGGAAACCCGCAGACAACTCGAGCAATCGGGCTACCAGTTCGTCTCTCAAGTTCAGCAGCATGGTGAATTCTCTGTCCGGGGAGCCATCCTGGATCTTTTCCCCATGGCCAGCGACCATCCCATCAGAGTCGAACTGTTCGATGTTGAGATCGATTCCATTCGAACCTTCGATCCCGAAACCCAGAGGTCTATCGAGAAGACCGAAGCGATCGAACTCTATCCGGCCCGAGAATTCCCCACTGACCCTGAAGCAATCAAACGTTTTCGCCGGGCTTTTCGCACCACTTTTCCTGATCTTCCAACCTCCAACCCCTTATATCAGGATGTCAGCAGCGGTTTTCTTCCCGGTGGGATTGAATACTATCTGCCATTGTTCCTGGACAAGACCGAAACACTTTTCTCATATCTGCCCGAAAAGGTCACATTTGCCCTCGCCGCTCCACCCCATTTCGCCGAGGAATTCTTCGCCGACGTGGCAGAGCGCCGGCAATTGCGCTGTGGCGATCTGGACCGACCTCCCTTACCTCCAGAACAGCTTTATCTGATGCCCGATGAATTGCAGCAGCATCTTGCCGTCTACCCAAGAATAGAACTGTTCGAACAATCCAAGGCACCGGTCAGGATCGGCTTTTCCACTGACACGATACCAGACATCAGTCTCCAACTTCATAAGAAAAGACCTACCGAAGCCCTTGAGTCTTTTCTCTCAGAACTATCCTGTCCTGTCCTGTTTACCGCCGAAAGCCCGGGGCGCAGGGAGGC
>JALVSV010000360.1 GCA_027024125.1 Methylothermaceae bacterium
GGGTAAAGGCAGTTCTGGCAATCATGTCCCAGATGGTTACCAGATGATCATAGGCCCGATTGCTGATCACACCATGGGAAAGCCCGATCCAGGTCCGATACCCCTGGTTTTTGACCTGGGTAGCCAGGGCACAATCGTCGATCAAGGCATCCTTGAGACTGTCGAAAGCACCGCAATCCCTCAATACCCGCGTTTTCACCAGAATGCAACCCCCTGCGGCAGCTGCAAACCAACGAAGGCGTGAGTTGGCCAAGGCAAAAGGATAAAGGAACTTGAAAAAATAGACGAACGCCGGCATCAGCAGCTTTTCCCAAAAGCTGCGTGTCCGCAGTCGCGCCATGACCGACACCAGATCCTTGCCTTGGCGTTCCATCTTGTCAAGCAGGGCCGCCAGCATCCCCGGAAGAAGCTCGATATCGGCATCGAGGAGCAGTACTTTGCCTGTCGTCACCCGGGACAAACCTTGTTCCAGGGCCCAAAGTTTGCCACTCCAGCCAGGAGGCAATGATTGACCCGGAACGATGGTCAGGTCCAGATTCTCAACCCGGCGGGCCTCGTCTGCCGTCCCATCCTCCGACTGGTCGTCCACGACGACGACTTTGAGCCCCGGAGCCTGGCGTGCCAGCGCCCTGAGGGTGTCTGAAATGACCTCGGCCTCGTTCCGTGCGGGAATGAGGACGGTCAGATCAGAATCATCGATCCCTGCCACGGCATGATCAGGCTCCAGCACTTCGCGATTGCGCCAGTGCTGCCATGGAAGCAACAGAACGACACACCACAATGCGGCGACCGAGGTCGCCGCGATCGAAATCCATTCCATGAGGGGCGTGACCTATTCGACTGCTTCTGCAGGCGCGTTGAGTTTGCGCCCTTCCGACTCTGTATAAGCCATATCGGGTTCTGGCACCATGGGCCCCTCAGTCCTGGGACCGAACACCGAAACCAACGCCGCCTGGACGGGATGGGCCATGGTATCGGTCACAGCTGTGGGCTCATACCCGCAATGGGCCATACAGTTGGCACATTTGGGGTTTTTTGCGGTGCCATAGCTTTCCCAAGGTGTGGTTTCCATCAACTCCTGGAAACTCTTGGCGTATCCTTCGTCTGCAAGGAAATAGCATGGCTTCTGCCAGCCGAATACGTTGCGGGTGGGGTTTCCCCACGGCGTGCAGGCATAAGCGCGGTTGCCCGCCAGAAAATCGAGATAGAATGAAGAATGATTGAGCCGCCATTTCTGTTTGCGTTGCTTTCCCAGTTTGAACAAACGGCGAAACAGCTCCTTGGTATCCGAATTCCGGATGAATACATCCTGACGAGGCGCCTTTTCATATTGGAATGCCGGGGAGATGGTCACCGCCTCGACTCCCAGTTCGTTGCAGAAATCCAGAAATTCGGCGATCTCTTCGGCAGTCTCCCCCTGAAACAGGGTACAGTTGACCGTCACTCTGAACCCCTTGGCCAGCGCCTCTCTAATGGCTTCGACCGCCCGTTCGAACACACCCTCCTGGCATACGGATTCATCATGGCGCTGCTTCAGACCATCCAGATGAACGGAGAAAGTAAGATAAGGGGAGGGGGAATAATCCTTCATCCGTTTCTTCAGCAGCAGCGCGTTGGTACACAGATAGACAAACTTCTTACGCGCCACGATACCCTCGACGATCTCGGGCATCTGTTTGTGCAACAGTGGCTCCCCCCCGGGAATGGAAACGATGGGCGCCCCGCATTCATCCACGGCCTCGAGGCATTCTTCCACGCTCAAGCGCCTCCTGAGGATGTCATCGGGGTATTCGATCTTGCCACAACCGGCACAGGCCAGATTGCATTGAAACAAGGGTTCGAGCATCAAAACCAGAGGATAGCGCCGTACGCCCTTCAACTTTTGCGTTAACAGATAACGACCAACGGCGATGGTTTGCCTAAGCGGTATACTCATGATGCCTCTCTCCAAGTTCGTATAATGATGCCAATCCCCTATTCCCTACTATTCTGCTACGTTTCTATGGGAAACGTAAATCAAAAGGGGTTCTGCGCCACCTCTTCTGTTGCCAAAAAACCACGCAACAAGTCGCCAGGTGATAGAAAACAAGGCCTTTAGTTTAACCTGATTATGCAAAAATACAACATCGCTCCTTGAATGGGTCATGGAAAGTCCTTAGAATGTTCCGGATCGTAACGCTGTAGGCCGTGTTTTTGCCTCCACAGACATCAACCCAAGGGGAGTTATACGCTGCATGAATGGAAGCTCAGTGACTGAAACCAGCATCAGGGATCTAGATGCACTCACTTCAGAAGCCTTTCAGGCCCATCTTCTCGATGGTGTCTCCCGCACCTTCGCATTGACCATTCCCCAACTGCCCGAACCCGTTCATCAGGTCGTTGCCAACGGTTATCTATTGTGCCGCATCGTCGACACCATCGAGGACGAAGCGGCCCTCGCCAGGGACAAAAAGCGCCTGTTTTGCGAACGCTTCATCGCCGTGGTACAAGGCACGGAAGACCCATACGCATTCGCACGCGACTTTTCCGCCAATCTGTCCGACCGCACCCCCCCGGCTGAACATGAATTGATTCATGTGGTTCCCAGGGTGATCGAGATCACCCACAGCTTCTCCCGGGAGGATCGTGCCGCCCTGCAGGAGTGCGTTGCCACCATGGCCAGCGGCATGGCCGATTTCCAGGACCGCGATCTTAGTGGGGGACTTGAGACCCTGGGGGAGATGAACCAATACTGCTACTATGTCGCCGGCGTAGTTGGGGAGATGCTGACCCGGGTTTTCTGCAACTATTCCCAATATATCGCCCAGCGGCGGGAGGAAATGATGCCGCTTTCGGTCTCTTTCGGGCAGGGGTTGCAGATGACCAATATCCTCAAGGACATCTGGACAGATCTGCAACGTGGCGCTTGCTGGTTACCCAGGGACATCTTCGAGAAACACTGTTTCCATCTCGACAAGCTCCAGCCCGACCACCACGACCCCCGGTTCGTGGCAGGTCTGCGAGATTTGATTGCCATTGCCCATGGGCATCTCGAGAATGCCCTGAGATACACCCTACTGATTCCCTATTACGAAACCGGACTGCGCGATTTTTGTCTCTGGGCGCTGGGTATGGCGGTACTGAGCCTGCGCAAGATCAACGCCAACCCTTATTTCAGCCAGGCGGGTGAAGTCAAGATTTCCCGTCGTAGCGTCAAGACGACCGTGATCACCAGCCGCCTGTGTCACAGCAACGACGATTTGCTTTGGTGGCTGTTCAGACTGGCTGGCAAAGGCTTACCAGCGCCCGCACCGGAACCTTTGCTCGATCTTCGAAATATCTCTCTACAGACCACCATTTAAAGTTTTTAAATATATCAATAGAGGCCAACGATGACTCATCCATCTGCTCTGCAAGCGAAAACGACTCTGGAGCCTACCGAGGCTTTATTGGATCGCGCCATCGCCAAGGCCAGAGACGCTCTGCTGGCGCAACAATATCCAGAAGGGTATTGGGTTTACGAGCTGGAGGCAGACTGCACCATTCCAGCGGAATATATCCTGATGATGCATCACATGGACGAAGTGGACGAGATCCTGCAGGCCAGGCTGGCCAACTACCTGCGGGCACGTCAACAGGAAGACGGCAGCTGGCCCCTCTATACTGGCGGCCACGGTGATATCAGCTGTTCTGTCAAGGCATACTATGCCCTCAAGCTGACGGGTGATTCACCTGATGCCCCACACATGGTCAGGGCACGGGAATTCATTCTGTCCAAAGGCGGCGCTGCCAAGAGCAACGTCTTTACCCGGATCATGCTGGCCATGTTCCAGCAAATCCCCTGGCGCGGCGTTCCTTTCGTCCCGGTGGAAATCATCCTGTTTCCCAAGTGGTTCCCCTTCCATATCGACAAGGTATCGTATTGGTCGCGTACCGTCATGGTGCCGCTCTCCATCCTGTGTTCACTCAAGGTGAAGGCAAGGAACCCCAAGAACGTCGAAATACGCGAACTGTTCGTGGTGCCACCCGAGGAGGAGACCGGTTATTTCTCCCACGTCAAAACGCCAATCGGCAAACTGGTCCACGCCCTGGAACGGATCGGGATGCGCCTGGAGCCCTACATTCCCACCCAGATACGCCAACGCGCGTTTGAAAAGGCGTTGGCCTGGAGCCTGGAACGCCGCAACGGCGAGGACGGAATAGGTGGTATCTTTCCGGCCATGGTCAATCTCTATGAAGCCATGGATGCTCTGGGGCTACCTGCCGAGGATCCGCGCCGGCAAACTGCCAAGAAGGCACTGCAGAAACTGCTGGTCCACCGTGACCACGAATCCTACTGCCAGCCCTGCCTCTCCCCTGTCTGGGATACCGGTCTGGTTGCCATGACCCTCCAGGAGGTGGAAAAAGGGGAGTCCCACTCTCCCACCCGTGAGGCCATCGAAAAGGCCCTGGACTGGCTGATGGACAAACAGCTGAAGGACGAACCAGGCGACTGGCAGGTCAATCATCCCCATTTGGAAGGTGGCGGCTGGGCCTTCCAGTTCAACAACCCACATTATCCCGACGTGGACGACACCGCCGTGGTCGCGCACGCCATGCTGCAAAGCGGCAAACCCGAGCACCGCGAATCCGGTTACCGTGCGGTACGCTGGATTGCCGGAATGCAATCCAAAAACGGCGGGTACGGCGCCTTCGACGCCGACAACGATCGTTATTATTTGAATCATGTCCCCTTCGCCGACCATGGTGCCCTGCTCGATCCACCGGAGGTCGATGTCAGCGCCCGCTGTGCCATGGTACTCAATGAGCTCAGTGAGGAAGTCCCCTATTTCAAGGAGGTGCTCGACCGCTGCTTGACCTTTCTGTGGAACGAACAGGAGTCAGATGGTAGCTGGTTCGGACGCTGGGGCACCAATTATATCTATGGTACCTGGTCGGTACTCATGGGGATCGGACAGTGCGACATCGACAAAAACGATCCGCGCATCCTCAAGGCGGTGGCCTGGCTGGAAAGCTTGCAGCGGGAAGACGGTGGCTGGGGGGAAAGCAACGACAGCTATAATGACCGCAACGACCCTTCCATTCGCGGGCGTTTCCATACCAGTATGGCCTGCCATACCGCCTGGGCCCTGCTGGCTTTGATGTCCGCCGGACGCACTGACAGCGAAGCCGTCCGCCGGGGGATCGAATATCTGCTCAGTACCCAGGCGGAGGACGGCCATTGGTATGATTCCTTCTTCAATGCGCCCGGCTTCCCCAAAGTGTTCTACCTGAAATACTACGGCTACGACAAGTTCTTCCCCTTGTGGGCACTGGCCCGCTATCGCAACGAACTCCAGGGAATGTGCTAGGCCTCGTTGTCGCACTCCCGGTCGAATGTGGGACCCTGTATCGAGGCAAGGCGAGTGTAGGCCAAACCCTGTCTTTGAGTCCCGATCTACTGCTCAGGGTCTCAGGAATCGGATCGCAAAGGGCTGTGGCAACTGCCATGGCCCTGCACCGCGATGGGGCCAGAGCCATTTTAAGCTGGGGATGCAGTGCCGCATTGACGCCTGGTTTGAGAGCCGGAGAACTGCTGCTTCCCGAACGTTTTATCACTGTCGCAGGAGAAACCATCACTCCCCATCATAATTGGTGGCTCAGCCTGTTACAGTGTCTTGGGAAAAACTTCCGGCCTGCCACCGTGCCATTGGCTGGAACCGACCGGCTTCTTGCAACGCCACAAGACAAGCGTCTTTTAAACGAAAGCACCGGGGCCGCTGCTGCGGATATGGAGACCGCTTCCCTGGCCAGCTGGGCACAAGAACATGATGTTCCCTTCGTTGCCATCCGATCTGTATCGGACGGCGTTGACACCGTGCTTCCAAAGGCAATTCAAGTGGCCACCGACGACCAAGGCGACATCGACACTCTGAAATTGTTCCACCATATCCTCCGCCACCCCGGCCAGATCCCCGATCTGATCCAGCTGGCCAGGCAATTTCGCTGCGCCCACCGCCGATTGGCACACGTCGCCAGAATCATCGAGCCCACCATGTTCTGCCTGCCATGCTGAAATTCGTGTTGAAGATCTCATTCTGGGCCATCCGTCATCCGTTGTGGATGATGCTGCTGCTCCTGGCAACATCGGGGCTCAGTGCCTATTACGCCGCCACACACCTGAAGGTGGATACCGATACCAACAAAATGTTGGACCTGGATCTGCCTTTCATGCAGCAACGAGCCCGGATCGAAAAACTGTTCCCCCAGGACAAGGACGTCATTGTCCTGATGATCGAATCGGAGGTACCTGAGATCTCCGAGGTAGCGGCAAAACGATTGACATCCTTGCTGGCCACAAGGCCCGATGCGATCCATTCGGTCTATCTTCCCACCATAGATCCTTTTTTCGACCGCCAAGGGTTGCTTTACCAGGAACTGGATCAACTGGAGAGGCTTGCCAACGACTTGGCCAGGGCCCAACCTTTCATCGGCCGACTGTATCACGATTTCAGCCTGGGCAATTTCCTTTCCCTGCTGACCCAGGCGCTCGAACATCAAAACGACATGCCGGTGGACATCGACCCTGTGCTTGCGCGCATCACCGATGTCACCGAGGCGTTACTGGACGACCACCCCACTCTTTTGTCATGGCGTGACCTGTTCTTCGAACCCCGATCCAAGGTCGGCCATACCCTGCAATTTGCGGTGGTGGCCCCGGTGCTCGACTATACCAGGATGCCTGCGGCCGAACTGCCCATCCAGGTCATCCACGACGCCATCGACCATGTCAGGAACATCGACGGCGTCCCGATCACTGTCAGGATCACCGGTGAACCCGTCTTGGAATATGATGAATTGATCAGCATCGAAAAGGGAACGGAATATGCCGGAATCGTCTCACTGATTCTGATCTGCTCTGCTTTGCTTATCGGTTTCCGCTCATGGAAACTGACCATCGCCACCCTGATCACATTGACCTTGGGACTGGCCTATTCCCTCGGATTCGCTTCCGTGGCGGTACCGGCCCTCAACGTCATTTCGATCTCCTTTGCCGTTCTCTATATTGGGATGGGGGTGGATTACGCCACCCACCTGGCGCTACGCTACCGGGAATTCCTGCTGGAGGATCACACTCCCAACGATGCCCTGAGACACAGCCTACGCAGTGTTTCCCCGGCCTTGATCTTGTGTGCCCTGACCACCTCTCTGGCCATGTTTTCCTTTATCCCCACCGCCTATCGTGGCATTTCCGAGCTGGGCATCATCGCAGGCGGGAGCATGTTCATCGTGGTGGCGGTCACCATGGCAGCGGTGCCGGCACTGCTACGGTTGATGCCATTGTTACCGGCTCGACAATGGCGCAGAAAGACTACCCGGTTCTTTTTGCCCGATTCCATTGCCTGCCTGCCTTATCGGCACAGCCAGGGAGTTCGGCAGTTCACCCTGCTGTTGGCACTGGCAGGTCTCGGAGGACTGTGTGGGGTGTATTTTGACTTCAATCCGATCAATCTGCGCGACCCCCACAGCGAATCGGTCCAGACCTTCAAGAAACTTCTTGGCACCAAAGAAACATCCCCGATGTATCTTACCGCCCTGGCGGATGGTGAATCCGAAGTCCACCTGCTGGAGCACCGTTTCGAATCTCTTGAGACGGTTTCTGCCGCAGTCTCGATATTCGATTTTGTACCACCGGAACAGGAAGAGAAACTCCAGATCATAGATGAGATGGCATTGCTGCTCGGGCCACAACTGGATCAACCATTGCGTCTCCAACCAGGTACCACCCGGCTGCAAGAGGTCCAACAATTTCACGAAGCCATAGGGAAACATCGAGGAACCGATCCGGAGATCCGTGGTCGACTGATGAACACACTCGATCGTTTTATCCATCGATGCAGGCAACTCCCACCCTCGCAATGCCAGGATCAGATCGACCACCTTCAATTCAGCGTGTTGGCCACATTTCCCATGACCATGGAAAAGCTTCGCCTGGGACTGGAAGCCACTCCTTTCGGACTGCAGGACCTGCCGCCAAACCTCAGGCAACGCTGGGTGACACCATCGGGCATCTATCGTATCGATCTCTTTCCGGAGCTGGATCTCAACGTTCTGGATCATATGATCGAATTCGTGGAAGAGGTCCGTCAGGTCTACCCTGAGATAGCAGGATTGCCTGTCAGCTACATTGAATCGATGCGGGTCATCGTCGGCGCTTTTCAACAGGCGTTCGCCACTGCAATAGTCGTCATCTCTCTATTGCTGCTGTTCATTCTCAAAAGTGCCCGAGATACCCTGCTGGTGCTTCTGCCTCTGGTGTTGGGCGCCATATTGCCAGGTGCCGTGTCTGCCTGGGCCGATCTTCCGTTCAACTATGCCAATATCATCGCCCTCCCATTGCTGTTCGGCCTGGGTGTAGACAGCGGAATCCACATGGTGCATCGAATCCACGAACTGCCCCCTGATCGCTCCGTACTCACCACCAGTACCGCACGCGGCATTTTTTTTAGCGCCCTGACAACCCTGTGCAGCTTCGTCAGTCTGGCCTTCATTTCACATGTCGGCATCGCCAGCCTAGGCCGGCTGCTCGCCATTGGCCTGAGCGTGACCCTGATCTGCACCTTCTTCATCCTGCCAGCGTTTGCCGTCAAACAATCCAACCAGCAACCAAAGTAAATCCATGAGCTATTCCATCACCAAACTGATCGAACAACACCGGGGAGAAAATTTCTCCCTCCACGAACAACACCTCAACACCCAGATGGTCCGGGTCCTCAGAACCATCGGTTACGATCGCCTCTACACCCGGGCCCAAGGGCCCTACCTCTACGACGAGGAAGACCACCGATACCTGGACCTGCTGAGCGGATTCGGTGTCTTCGCCCTGGGACGCAATCACCCCACCGTGAAAGCTGCCCTGAAAGAAGTGCTCGAACTCGATCTGCCAGATTTGGTACAGATGGACGTCTCTCTGCTCTCGGGCCTGCTGGCTGACAAACTGGTTCGGCTCACCCCGGAACCACTCACCAAACTGTTCTTTTGCAACTCAGGAGCCGAGGCCGTGGAGGCGGCCATCAAATTTGCCCGCTACACCACAGGGCGCAGCCGTATCCTTTACTGCGAACACGCCTTCCATGGCCTGACCCTGGGAGCACTTTCCCTCAATGGAGAAGAAATCTTCCGCCAGGGATTCGGGCCCTTGTTACCGGACTGCGAAGCCATTCCATTCAACAATCTCGAAGCACTGGAACGTGCGCTGCAGACCAAAGAAACCGCTGCTTTCATCGTCGAGCCGATTCAGGGCAAGGGGGTCAATCTTCCCAGTGATGACTATCTGGCAGAAGCCGCCAGGCTGTGCCGCCAATACGGCGCCCTGTTCGTGGCTGATGAAATTCAGGCAGGACTGGGCCGCACCGGCAAATTATGGGCCATCGAACACTGGGGAGTGGAGCCCGACATGCTGCTGATGGCCAAGGCCCTGTCTGGTGGCTTCGTGCCCGTGGGGGCGGTCGCCATGACTTCACGGGTGATGGACCGGGTATTCAACCGTATGGACCGGGCGGTCGTTCACGGTTCCACCTTCTCCAAGAACAATATGGCCATGGCGGCAGGGCTTGCCACCCTGGAAGTGATCGAAAGCGAGAAACTTCTGGATAATGCGGCCCGTCAGGGAGAAGCGATGCTGACCGAGCTGAATCAGCTGGTGGAACGTTACGAATTCTTCAAGGGTGCCCGTGGCAAGGGCCTGATGATCGCGCTGGAATTCGGCAAACCCAAGAGCCTGAAGCTGAAGACCGCCTGGAATCTCCTGGAAACCGCCAACAAGGGGCTGTTCAGCCAGATGGTGACGATCCCTCTGTTCAAGCGCCACAGCATCCTCAGCCAGGTGGCCGGACACGGAATGAATGTGGTCAAATTTCTCCCTCCCCTGGTGATTTCAGATCATGATCGTGAATGGGTGGTGGAAGCCATGGATGACGTGCTTGCAGAATGCCACAAGGTGCCCGGCGCCATCTGGGATCTAGGCAAAACGCTGGCAGGGCACGCCATCAAGGCTCGTAAATCTGCCTGATGGGCAAATCACCTGATCACTGGAGAAGTTATTTTGATAACAACCATACAATTCCAGGTTGCTGGCAGACATAACGTATTGCGGATCACGCCCCGGACTTCCGATAAAATGCCAACCCGCCAGGGCTCCGTCATCTATTCGTACCCGGAGCAGGTGATCTGCTTCGAAAAACGCCGTGAATACTTCCCTGTAGGCTCCACGCCGGCCTCCCTGCCGGCGAGGCTTTCGAATCAGACCACCTGCCCCTCCAATCAATCCTTTACGTGTTTAGATGACGTGGTCCTGGCCAGCCCGCAACTACCGATCTCTTTAAACCATTTTTTCTGTTTCGACCATTGAGGAACACAGATGCGCCAACTTATCCTTATTGTTACCATGGTTTTTGCCTTAATGCTACCTGCCCTGTCTTCCGCCCATGCAGTAATCGTCCAGTCATCGCTGAAAACTTCCCCGCCAAGCCCCCATCAGGCCAGCGAGATTCATCTGTTTTTCAATTCGGACATAGAGCCCGTGCTTTCCATCGTCAACCTGGTCAGCAAAGGGGATCAAAAACGCCCTCTGCCCATACGTTTGGGTGAGAAAAGAGGTGAAATCCTGGTGGAACTGCCCGCCCTGCCACCCGGAGACTATGCCTTGCAACTGAAAGTGTTCGCGGCAGACGGGCACCTGACCGAGGATATACTCGAATTCACCATCCAGGAGGAAAAATAACACCATGCCGACGACTGTCACCGGCGGCTTGCAGGGGCTGGCCGATTTCCTCGATTCCTTCATGGGCGGCTTCGGTCTAATCAGCTTCTCTATCGCCCTGGGATCGCTGATCTGGGTTGCCTTCATCCTGAAAGCCCTGCCTCTTTCCCGGGACGATAAAGATCTGCTAAGCAGCCATTCCCTGCGTTGGCTGTCTGCCAGCGCTTACGTTTTGGCCGCCACTCACGCCATTACCATCATCGCCAAGGGTGTCGTACTGAAGGATACCCTTGGGTACCTTCCTCTGGAGGCCTATATGGGCACCACCCAATTCCAGGCGGGCATCGTGCGAATGTCACTCAGCCTGGGATTGGCCATGACTGGCAAAAGATTGCTCAACAGGCAACACAGCTTTTTGCTGTACGCCTTGGTGTGGGGACTGATGGCAGCAATCGTGGTCACCGGTGCATGGCTAACTCATGGCGTGGGACGGTTCGAGAACCGCGAACTATTGATGGCACTGACCATCGTCCACCAGATAGCAGGCGCAATCTGGTTTGGCTGCGTGGTGCAACTGATAGTGTTCTGGCGCTGGGTCAAACGGCATCCACAGGAGCAACCGTTGTGGCCCCAGGCTCTCCGTCGTTTCTCTATTCTGGGCGCTTCGTCCGTAGCGGTGATCCTACTGACAGGCATCCCGTTGGCCTGGAGTTACGTGGATAATCTGGTGGCTCTGATAGGAACCGGTTATGGCAGTCTGCTTTTGATCAAATCGACCCTGCTGTTGACCGCTCTTGGTTTGGCCTGGATC
>JALVSV010000361.1 GCA_027024125.1 Methylothermaceae bacterium
ACCATGAGCGTGACCGTGAAATAGTGTGGGAGGAAGCAGGGCATTGGTGTTCGGATCGCCGTAAATCCTTCCATGGAAGCTCGGACATGGCTGTCCAGGCCATGTACGCCCTCGAACCAAAACCCTGCTTCCCCGGTGGTTTTTCCATGCCTGGGAGTGAGATCGGTGTCTTCAGGATCGTTACCGCGTTCAAGGTGCGAGTTCTTTGATGATCTCCTTGCCCTTCATCGGAATCTTGATGATCTCTTTGGCGTTCAGGTCCATCTTCATCAGATCCACCATGCGAATCTGGCTGTTGTCGTAGGTGCGAAAATAGAAACGTTTCGCTTTGAGGTCGTTGGCGCTGGTCCAGAGGGTGTAATCGGCCAGAATGTTGCCGTGCTCGTCTTTTTCTCGCTCGCGGGCGACTCCTTTGGGAATGTCGAAATTGTTCAGCAGGTGGAACGCCTGCAGCACGGCGTCATATCCTGTCTTGGATGGCAGGAGCGCATGGCTGAAAGCGGCTGCCCGCACGAACCGGGAGGGTGGAGTGAAATCACCCGGGAGGCCCAGCATTCCGGCACCCTGGCCAAAGGGCAGCAACTTGACCGGTCCCAGTTGCAGGGCGGGGGTGTTGGTGAGTGACAGGTTCACATAGTTCCGAAGATTGGTCATGTGCCAGTCGAAGCTGGGAGAATTGGCCATTACCCCCAGCGGATTATCGTGAATGTTGAGTTTGCCACCGACGTATTCGACCACGATGCTGTTTCCGGAAGCGTCGTGTACCACGTAATGGAGTGGGGGAGAGAAACCCCAGGCCTTCAGTACCACCTCCGACACCACGATCTTGTCCAAGTTCTGTTTCACCTCCTCGACCGTGGCGAAATTATCCAGGATCCACGATCCCACCTCCCAGGGTGCCAGGGTCTTGGCGGCCCTGGATGGTTCGTACTTCATATATCCTGCGGTGGTCGGGAAGTAGAAGGTTCCGACGGCCAGGCCTTTTTCGTTCAGACCGTCGAAAATATATGGCAGATCGACGCCGTTGGCGCCTAGACTGGCGTACTTGGAACGCCATTGCAGCCCATTCCCGCCATCGGGTGTGGTACCGGTGCGGTTATAGTCCCGCGGTACCACGATCACGTCGGAATGGATCTCAACGGCGAATTCCAGGGTCCGCGCATGAACGACGCTGCCGTCTTCGGCCGTGAGACGGATGCCGGTGCAGGCGAACAGGGACCGGCCGGCGCTGCCTATGATCAATGCGAAAGCCGTGGTGGCGATGGCCAGGTGTTTGAGGATGCGATGTCGTGTCATGGTTGGTGCTCCCGTTCGTGGATGTATGAATCGTTCGTTCGTCATTTTGGATCGTTCTGACAGAATTCGTCGAACCCCTCTTTGGTGTTCTCGAAGTCGTATTTTTCGGCAAGCTCCCACGGACGTTCGCACTTTCCGGTCCTCTTGCACCAGAGGTAACCGGCCGAGCGGATGCAGCCGTGTTCGTCCCGGTCCGAGCCCGGTATGCCGCCTGGTTTAAGCTTCATCTTTCCCCGGTAAACGATGCCGGCAACGGGGATGTCTTTGAGTTTGAGGGGATCGATCTTGAAGGGATTTTGCTCCAGGATGGTAAAGGTCGCCTCTTTGCCCTCTTTGATCGAGCCAATCGTGTCCTCCATTTCGAAGGTTCTGGCGGCAGTGATGGTGATGCCTTTCATGGCCTCGTAAACCGAAATACGCTGTTCAGGTTTCATGACTTTGCCACTGGCGGTGATGCGATTTGCCGCCACCCAGGCCAGCAATAGCGGCTCGGCGGGTGCCATGGCGAAATCCGAATGCAGGGAAACCGGTATATCCCGTTGGGTGAATTCCTTCAGCGCGACCATGTTGGAGGCTCTGTCGGGTCCCAATCCCGTTTCGCTGTATTTGTCTGCCAGAGCCCACAGGTAATAGGGGTTTGCGGAGATTTCCACCCCGAGATCGGCCGCTCTGTGCGCCTGTTCCGCATCGAACAGGGCGACATGATGGAAGGTGGTGCGGTGGTTGCGGCGCGGGTGGCGTTTCATGGCCTGTTCCACTATGTTCAGATAGGCTTCGAAAGCCAAATCGCCGGTGATGTGAATATGGATCTTATAGTCCTTGTCCCACCAGTAATCGAAGATCTGCTTGCCTTCCTCCAGGGGAATGATCCACTCGGATTGGCAGTTCGGGCAGTTGTAGAAAGGCTCGCGAAGCTGCAGCGCCAGGGAGTAGATGGCTCCGTCGGCGAAGGTTTTGTACTGTCCGGGTAGGAACTTGATGTATTCGGTGTCGTATTTTTCCGGCAGGGAAGCGATATGTGCCGCATAGGTGTCATTGTCGATCTTTTTGACGAATTGTTCAGGAAAGCCCGATATCAGATAAATGGAATAGGCTTTCGCTTTTTCGGTCTCATCTTTGAGGATTTCGTATTCGTCCTCGAAGGTGCTGGTGGGGAAACCCGGCTCGGCCATGGCGGTGAGTCCGTTTTGCAGCATCATGTCCGAAATCCGTGCCATGCCGCGCCTGAGCATGGCTTTGTCACCAAAGAAAGGGGCCAGTTTGGTTCCCTTGATAATTTGGTAGGCTCTTTCCCAGAAATGGTAATTCTCCCAGTCCGCCTGCTCGTCATCTGCTGCCGAAAGATCGCCTTTTTCGATGCCGTATTTTTTTGCGCAGGCGGTGTTCAGATAGATCTCGTGGGTGGAACGCTGCCAGATGATGGTTGGCACATCACCGGTCACTCGGTCCAGATCGGCAAGGGTGAGATCGCCATGCCAGGACTTGTGATAGCCCCAGATCAGGACTGTCTGATTCTCGTCCGCTTTGGATTCGATGATGTGTTTTACCGCATCGAGAAAGTTCTCCTTGCCTTTGACCGCAGGATAGGTTTTGTGCGGCATACGCCATTCATGGGGGGCGACGATGTCGTTGGCCAAAATGATGGCGCCAATGGAAACCGGATGGGCATGGGGCTCGATGAAACCGGGCATCATCGTCCTGCCTTTCAGGTCGACTTCGACAGTCCTGCCGGTGAAACGGTCGAGCGCGGAGGCTTTTGAGCCGGCATAGACGATTTTACCGTTGCGTACCAATACAGCCTCTACATAGGTGGGTTCGTCGCCTTCCATGGTGATGATGTCGCCGCCAAAAAAGAGCGTTTGATCCTGCTGAGCTGTGTCATGTATCGGTTTTTCCAATCCCCCGTGCGTACCGCATCCTGCCAACAAGGTAGCAAGAGCGAGTAACACGGATGCCGTTGTGGTTCTTGACATGTCTGCCTCTCCCTGTTCAAGCCTGTTTGAAGAGTCCATCAATTCAGGTTGAGCCCGAATCATTGATAAAATAAGGCATAACCTCATAAAACCCTTCTAATTACAACTAGTTACACTGAATAAAAAAAGTTTTGCCTGTGGCCAACTCTACCCAAGAATCGTTTGTACTTCCAGGTTGGAAGCGCTGGTTCTTTTCTGAGAATGCTTCCTCTCAGGTCCCTAAGCAGCTCATGGACCTGTCAGCTAAGAGTTCGGGTCGGGATACAATTAGCCATGAAATTCCGCATCCAGACCGGAGAGCTGGAAAACGATCAGGGAAAGCACCACCATGATGACTCCGATGCCCACTCGCCTGAACAGGACCAATCCCGGTTGTTGCCGGCGGATGCGTGACAGAACCTCCACGGTGGCGACGTAAAGAAAAGTTCCGCCGGAAAACAGCAACATCAGACCAATCCATTCGTGGGAGAGCTGGCGCAGGAACAGAAAAGTGATCACCAGCCCCACCGGGGTGGCCAGACTGAAAAGCAGCAAGGTTTGCAGGGGATGGCTGTCCTGCTTTGCGCTCCCCTGCCAGAGAAAAGCGCCCAGGCCGAATGCCACCGGGATCTTGTGTACCATCACCGCGGCCAGGATCGGCAGCGAGATGGTCATCAGTCCCGTGGCGACGCTGGCGCCCAATGCCAGTCCATCGGTCAGGGCATGAAGGCCGAGACCCAGTGACAACATTTTGACCGTATGTCCGTGAGCATCTTCGACGTCATGGCCGTATCCTTTTGCTTCCAGTCCCAACATCAAAAAGAATCCGCCCAAGATGGCCAGTCCCGAGGCCAGGACGACAGGCAGGCCAAGGAAGGTGTCGGAATGGGGCACCGTACCGGGGGTGTGCATGAGAAACAGCACCTCGAACCCTTCCGGTATCACGATGACCATGGCAGAGGCCAGTAAAAGACCCGCGGCCACGGCCAGGATGGCAGACCAGGTCTCCTTTCTGGTTGCGGGAAGAAAGCGGGGAAGGAAGCCTGCAAAGAAGGTGCCGAGGAAGGCGACCAGGGCCAATGCGAATGCAAAAGACCATCCTGTCATCGATGTTGTCCTCTCAAATGGGGGGATCGGAATCTTGGTTGAAATCCGCTGCAGTTTACCATCAGCAGACGCATTCCGTATTCATTGTGACAGGCGGCTTTGCCGAGGTTCCGTTCCAGCGTCGTTTCGGGTGAGGTGGAAAATGTTCAGCCTCAACCCCGGTTCTGGGGCAATCGATAAGAATTCTCTTCGTCCAGGAGTTCTTCGACCATCCCGATCAGACCCGAGGTCACCCGGGCGAAGGCGTCGTAGTTGAGTTGGTCGGCCGTGTCGCTGGGGCGGTGGTAGTGAGGGTAGCGGAACAATGCGGTGTCGGTGACCATGAGGGCGGGATATCCCTCGTCCCAGAAACTGGCGTGGTCGGACCAGCCGATGCCCGTAAGCCTGCCAGGGGCTGCGACGCCCTGGGCCGGGAAGCGGGAATGGCGGCGGAATCCTGTCAGACACCTGCGCAGCAGACGCCAGGATGTCAGGTTGGAGACGAAACCGATGAAATTGCCCGTTTTTGGATAGAACCAGGCATAGACCGGGTTGGGATAGTGCTGACTGCCCGGTTCGTCGCTGTAAAACCCGATGGTCTCCAGGGACAGCATGGCCACGATCCGGTCCCCGCGCTGCCGGGCGCTTCCGGCATAGACCTGGCTGCCCATGGAACGGGTGTCGTGGAAGGGCATCTCTTCGTTGACGAAGGCCACCAGCCGCAGAGTCCGCCTGGGGCGAAAGTTTCGCAGTTCCCTGGCGATCTCCAGCAGGGCGGCGACCCCGCTGCCGTTGTCGTTGGCCCCCGGGGAATCGGGCACGGTGTCGTAGTGGGCGCCCAGAAGCACAATATCCTCGGGTTTGGTCCGTCCTTCTATCTCCACTGCCAGATTGCAGACTTCCTTGCCCAGCGTTTGGAAACACTGAGACTGGACGGCGTAGCCGTAGCTCTCCAGTTCGGTTCGAATGTAAGCGGCGGCTTCCAGCAGCTTGTCATAGCGCCACACGTTGCGGGGACCGATCTGGCTGGCGAGGGTTTCAACGTGGCGTCTCAGACGTTCGCGCAGTTCGATTTCCTCCAGGGTCAGAGGCGGGAGGTCGGATTGGATGGTTTTCATTCGTGTGCTCATAAAAAAATAAAGCAGGGTCATCCCGGTCAGGAGGATGATCAGGACCGTCACCTGTCTCATGCCGGAAATCCCACTGGAAGTAGATACAACGGTTCCACTCCCTGCGGGAGATTGAGCACGGTGGCGATCTCATCATCGTCGAAGGCACCGACGGTGACACACCCCAACTCCAGGGCAGTGGCCTGAAGGCAGACGTTCTGGGCCACATGGCCGGCCTCCATGTGCACGTAGCGGATGGCGCGGCGGCCGTATTTGACTGCGGTGCGCGCCGGAACCGCAGTGACGATCACAATGGCGGCCGCCTCGTGAAGACATTCCTGCTCCAGCGCGGCAGCGGCCAGGGCAGGGCGCAGATCGCCGCTCTGCAACTGCTGCAGACTGTGGTGGTGGGGAAGGTAATGGTGGATTCCCGCTGCCAGGTCAGCGATCCTGGCAGTGGCCACCAGGATTTCCATGGGATACAGGGCGCCTGCCGATGGGGCCGTGCGTTGGCCCATATTTCCGGTGATGCCCTGGGCAGCCCAGAGCACTTGTCCCAGGATCGACAGGTCAAGCGGACGGGGCTGATAGGCGCGGATGGAACGGCGGTGCAGCAGTGCCTTCTCCAGACTGACGTCACTCTGGGTCGAGGGCTTGGGGAGGGAGGATTCCTGCTGATAGAGCGAGCTAAATAATGCCATATTGGTTGAATTACCGTGATAGATCAAGAGAACTCACCGCAGAGACGCGGAGAACGCAGAGAATGATTATTTTGCAACGACTCTGCGCCACTGCGGTGAAAAGATTTTCCGGCATCCGTGATGCTACTTGATCTTTCGTTTTCCGGGGTGATCGGGCGCATCATGGGCATTACTGTGTAAGAGACATGGTGGGCGGGGAGCAGGGGAGTGGTTTTCGGGATGCTGTGAATCCTTTCCTGCTGCGCATTCCTGCTTCGCAGGAAAGCCTGGCGCGGACTTCCTTGTCCGGGCGCTCGCCCGGCTGCGAAAGTCCACCGGACATTATGAACCACTTCCCTGTGGTTCACCCCGTTGGGGGCCAGCCTGTCGGCTGTTCAAATTTGTTCCCGACAAATTTGTCGGTCCAGCTCGCCTGGAGGGTCGGACGCGGCCGTTCAGGCCGCGTACGCCCTCAGACCACTCCCCTGCTCCATGCCTGGTTTTTTCATGCATTGGGGTGAAAAAAAGTTTCATGACCGTTAGGGGAGCGCAAACGACGGTGCGCCCGAAGCTGGTGATGGCCTGAGCGGATTTATGGCAGTGGATGCAACGGATGGTTCAGTCGGCCTGATTGCATACACTGGTCATTTTAACCCCTTTTGTTTCATATGTAAGTGCATAGTGGCAAGGCCCACGGACCCGCCTCTCGAGTTGCCTAACGAAGTGTATTTCGCCGAAGGCGTTATGTCAGTTCAGAGCAATTCTGGCCAACATCGATCCCGCCAGTGCCAACAGTAACCAGCCAAAAATGCCTTGAATGCGGCGTTTGTCGGTTTTAATGGACAGATGGGCCCCGAAGCGGGCTCCCAGAAAGACAATTGCGGCCAACAGCAAAGAAGTGCGCCAGTCCCAGTGGCCGGCGAGCAGATGTCCACTGAAACCTGCAGCGGCCGTCAGACCCACCATCAGGGAACTGGAACCAATGGCGATCTCGATGGGAACACCGAGTACCAGCACCATCAACGGTACCAGGAACATGCCGCCGCCGATTCCCAGCAGCCCGCTGGCGAAACCCGCCAGGCCCGCCAGTGGCAGGCGAAGCAGAAGGTTGACCCGATAGCTGTGGCTGCTGTGCTGGCGCTGCCAGCACAGTCGCGTCAATGTCGGCAGACGGGCGCAGCTTTCTATCCTCAGATTTGCGATCATCAAAACTGCGACGAGCGCGACAAGCGCAGCGAACGTCAGAGTGAGAAAAACCTGGGAGAACCTTTCTGAGATCAAACCCCCCGCGAATCCCCCCGCCACAGCTGCCGCTTCAAGGGTCAGCGCCAGTGGCCAGTCGATGACCCCGGCACGATAGTACACCGGCAGAGCTGCAACGGCACCTGACATGATCAGGAACAGGCTGGTGGTGGCAGCGATATGAAAATCGACTCCGAAAATGACCTGCAATGGGGTATAGACAGCACCGCCCCCCTGACCCAGCATGGCAAACAGCACGGCGGTCAGGAACATCAGGATCCACAACAGGACGCCGACAGGTGTCATCAACATGGCAGGGTCTCCTTGACCAGATCAAAAAAGTATCATTCCAGATTTCCCTGGAATGGGAAGCTTAGCCTGAATATTGCAGTGCATCTCTCCACGGCGCAATGCAATATCCGGGTTAGGATTGAATCGAGTCGCATCCCGACGATGGGGAAGTTTTTGCTGAAAGTATGCCATTGATCCATTATGGCAGAAAGGTCTTTTATTGTTTAAGAGGCAGGTGGTGTGATTCGAAAGCCTCGCCGGCAGGGAGGCCGGCGCGGAGCCTGAAGGGGCGAGCCCGGACCTACAAATTTGACGGGAACAAATTTGAACAGCCGCAGGCTGGCCCCAACGGGGTGAACCACAGGGAAGTGGTTCATAAAGTCCAGTGAACTTTCGCAGACGGGTGAGCGACCAAACAGGGAAGTTTGGGCAGGGCTTTCTTGCGTAGCAGGACTGCACAGAAAAAAGTATTTACGGCGTTTTTCGAAGCAGACCACCTGCCTCATCCAGAATAATAGATGACGGAGCCCTGCTGTCAGGTCATGGCCTGTTGACTTCCATGATGGCCCTGTTTCGTACCGGATGCCCGGCCAGATCCCGGTTTCTTCACCACAGGGACCGGGATTTTTTGTTTTTTGGCTGGTTCGACGAGGGGAATGTTTTGCCAGGGAAGGGAAAACCCATCATTTGGTGGAGTCGTGTGGGTTTACAGGTTTCCATATGAGGGATGATCTTCGAAGTGGTGGGCTTGGGAAGCGCGAACGTCAATCCGGTCATCCGCTTTTCCGAGGCGACCGGATTCTTCCGTGGATTTTCTGATCCGGTACAGGACATCGTCAACCAAACCATCATCACCTATCAGGGCGCTGGTGAAGCATTCAGAAACGGTATCCGGGTGGGAGAGTTCTCAAGTGTCTTCCCCAACGATCCTGCGGTTTTGGCAGGGGTTGCAAGGGACGTCACCAATCAGACCCTGTCTTTTGGCGACGTGGAACTGGAGCTTTTCAATCAGGGCCCAAATCCGATTACGGTTTCAACCCTGTCCTTTCTGGCCGTCGCCAACACTGTCCAGGCAGTGCCCGAACCCTCATCCCTGCTGCTGTTTGCCATCGGCATCGCGGGTCTGACCGGTCGCAGGTTGAGCCGTCAGGCATGGGACCGGCATCTCAGGACCTGAGCCTCAGACGGGCCCCTTCGGTCATCCGCCGCAGGGGCCTGTTGCCTGCCTCCCGTATCATCCATTCCAGCTGCGGCATTCATAAAGACCGGTCAGAGGAAGTTCTCGGTTCTGTCGAACTGACCGATTTCCCTTTCGTTCGTCCGAGTTCCTGGACATGGAAGTGCAGACAGGTCTTTCCTGCGTGTCAGGATTGCGCAGCATGAAAGGATTTTCAGCAAACCGAGGCACGTACCCCATGCCCCGGTCCCAATGTGACTTTCACGGCAACTCTTTATATCGTGGGTTGTTCCCGGTTATAGTAACGGTACTCTGATTCGAATCGGAAATCCCTCATGTCTATCGCCACCCTGACCTTGAATCCCGCTGTGGATGTGACCTATGAGATCGGACGTCTGATACCGGACCGCAAGGTCCATGCCACCGCCACCCGCTTCGACGCCGGCGGCAACGGTATCAACGTGGGGCGGGCGCTGAAACGTCTGGCCATACCGGCGAGCAACTTCTGTGTCCTGGCCGGGGAGACTGGCGAATTTCTGCAGCGTCTCCTGCATAAGAATGTGGATGATCCTGACTATGAATGGGTGGACAGGGAGACCCGGATCAACTGCACGGTACTGGAGGAGGAGACGGGAGATCAGTACGAGGTCAGCGGCATCGGACCTGAGTTGCCACGGGAAAGTCTGGATGCGCTGTTACAGAGATTCGTTTCCAGGGTGGGGAATGGGTTTGGCGTGGCGACAGGATCGGTTCCTCCTGGAGTGGAAAACGATGTCTATGCCGGATTGATCGAGCAGATCCAAAAGAACGGGGGCAGGGCGATCCTGGATGCCCATGGTGAACTGCTGCGCGAGGGAATCAAGGCAGCACCTTTCCTGGTGAAGCCAAATCATTTCGAACTCGAGCAACTGGCCGGCAGACCCCTGGCAGGCATGGATTCCGTGGCCGCTCAGGCACGCAAGCTCCTGGAAGTGGGCGTGAAGTATGTCTGTGTCTCCCTGGGAGGTGAAGGTGCGCTGCTGACCTCGACAGACGTGACTCTGTGCGCAATCCCACCCAAAGTACCGGTTCGTTCCACCGTGGGTGCCGGAGATTCGATGGTGGCAGGTCTGGTGGCGGGATTTGCCAGTGGAAAATCTCTCGAGAATATTCTGCGGCTGGCCGTTGCCTGCAGTGCGGGAACCGTCAAACAACCGGGTACGGAACTGTTTTCTCCAGGGGAGCTGCTGGAACTGATGAAACAGGTTGAGATTCGTGTCCTGGATTCAATCTGAATGGAGGAGGTAGGTCATGTTGTTTGTCATCAAAGCATTCATCAGTCTGCTGATCATCGTCAACCCCCTCGACGCCCTGGCCGGTTTTTTCACCCTCGCTGCCGAACGCCCGGTCGAGGAACGCCGTGTCATCGCCAGAACCGCCGCCCTGGCGATGACGGTCATCCTGCTGATTGCCGTCTGGATCGGTGAGTTGGTTCTGCTGCTGTTCGGTATCAGCCTGGGCGCCTTCCAGGTGGGGGGCGGGTTGGTGGTTCTGCTGATGGCGATCGCCATGCTCTATGCCCGTTCCAGTGCCCTGACCCAGACCACTGCAGAGACTGACGAGGCGGCGGGACGCGACAGCATCGCCATCGTTCCCCTGGCGATTCCGATCATGGCGGGGCCCGGGGCGATCAGCGTCGCCGTCCATCATGCCTCCCACGTCAGTGGACTGGGTGGCAGAATGGTGTTGTCCGCAGTGGTTCTTCTGGTGGGCTATTTCATCTGGATGATTCTGCGCAAGGGCGAATCCATTCACGAGTTCCTGGGGATCACCGGGATCAATATACTGCGTCGGGTGGCAGGGCTGATTCTGGCGGCCGTGGGCGTGCAGATCATCGCCAATGGTCTGGTGGATCTGTTTCCCGGGTTGATGGGCTCAGGCAGTGCCGGACACCTGGATTGATCTTGTCATGGCGACCAGTACTGCGGCTGAGAGCAGAGTCATGACGGCGGCAAAAAGAAACGCGCTCTGATGGCCATACCACTGCCATAGACTGCCGAACAGGACCGCCCCGGGCAGGGCCGCCAGCCCCACGGCCATGTGGTACAGACCGAATGCGGTGGCTTTCAGTTTGGTCGGGGCACGATCACCGATCAGGGCTCGTTCCGGGCCTTCGGTCAGGGCCAGGGAACCGGCATAGGCCAGGAACAGGCCCCATGTCAGCATGGGACCGTCTTGGGCAAAGGCCAGCGATAGCAACACCAGAACCCTGAGACTCCAACCCCCCAGTAATATCGGCAGCCGGCCGAGCCGGTCCGACAATTCGCCTCCCACCATGGCCAGGGGGGTCTTGATGACGCTGGCGGCTGCCCAAAGCAGGGGCGCCCAGGCGATTTCCAGACCGCGGCTGGTGGCCCACAGAATGAGAAACACTTCCGGGGTGGTGGCCAGAGCCAGCAGGCTGCCGGCAAGAATCAATCCCTTGATGGAAGTGTCCAGACTGTGCCAATGCAAGGGGGGAGAGCGGACGGGAATGGGTCGGGTGGATTCACTGAGGCCGAAAATCAGCAGCATCAGAACTAGCAGGCCAGGGATGGCCGACCACAGGAAGACCTCCTGCAGGAGAAGACCTTGTTGCAGCAGCACGAAGGCCAGTACCGGGCCGACTACAGCGCCTGCGTTGTCCAGCGCCCGGTGCAGGCC
>JALVSV010000362.1:0-2118 GCA_027024125.1 Methylothermaceae bacterium
CCATTTATCCAGGTCAAAATCCTTGACAAGAAAATGTGAGATAATAAGGGTTTAATGATTGATCACCTCATCAAAGGTCCCCACACCATGAGCGAAATCAAACTCGAAGCCATCCCAGAAAACCTTCCCTCCATCGATCCGAAGTCTGTCAAACAAAGGGCATTGCCCAAGGATTATCCTTACCGCGAACGGATGAAACGGAGTGAATACGAAGCACTGAAGCGTGAGCTGCAGATCGAATTGCTCAAACTTCAAAATTGGGTGAAGGAGAGTGGTGAACGCATCGTCATGCTGTTCGAGGGAAGAGATGCTGCGGGCAAGGGTGGTACCATCAAACGATTCATGGAACATCTCAATCCCAGGAGCGCGCGGGTGGTCGCCTTGGAAAAACCCACCGAATGCGAAAGTGGTCAGTGGTATTTCCAACGTTATATCGGACACCTGCCCACTGCGGGGGAAATCGTGATGTTCGACCGTTCCTGGTACAACCGTGCCGGTGTCGAACGCGTCATGGGATTTTGCTCCGATGCAGAATATCTGGAGTTCATGCGCCAAGTCCCGGATCTGGAAAGAATGCTGGTCAACAGCGGGATACGTCTGTTCAAGTTCTGGTTCTCGGTAAGCCGGGCAGAGCAGTTCCGGCGTTTCCAGGCGCGCCGAACCGACCCGCTCAAGCAATGGAAACTGAGCCCCATCGATCTCGCATCATTGGACAAATGGGACGAGTACACCAAGGCCAAGGAGTCTTTGTTCTTCTATACCGATACGGCCGACGCCCCCTGGACCGTGATCAAATCCGACGACAAGAAACGGGCCCGCATCAACTGCATGCGCTACGTTTTAAACCTTCTGCCCTATCCAAACAAGAACCACGACGTGGTACAAACCCCGGACCCAAAACTGGTCGGGAGACCCCAGGACATCTACGAAAAAGGTGAACGACCCATCAGTCTGCGCCCCCATCCCTGAGATCCAAGGAGATAGCAATGAACGAATTTAGTCATGCCAAAAAGGTCGTTGAGCAGTTCAAACATCTGCTGACCAGCCAGGAAACCCGATGTCTGGAGGAAGAACATTTCGATGAGCTGGTTTTGCTGATCGAGGCAGCCATCGATGCCGCCGTGCTGGATGCCCTGGAGAAAACCGCCGACCGCATGGAACAATTGGCCAGGGAGACTCGCCACCTGGCAGAAAAGGGTTTTTGAAATGTCTATGAGGCCATGCCGGTCAATAGGATCAATCCGGCGGTCAGAAGGCCAAGCATGGTGGCCTTGATTCCCATCCATATCCAGGAGGTCCCGCTGATCTGCCCCAAAAAAATGCCCAGAAGGAAGATCATCAGCAACGCCAGGGCAATGGAGGTTTCGAGGGGCGGCAACGGGAATTGGATACCATGATGACCCATCCATAATGGAGTCATGATCAGCAGGGAAAGCAAGAAGGGCGCAAAACCGTTGACCAGAGCCACGATGACCGGGACGAAGCGGGCCGCGCGTCCATAGTCCGATTCCGACAGATCAGCTAACAGTGCCTGCTCCAGCGCCCTCAGTTCCCGTTTGCGTTCGGCGGCCTCGCTGATATAGGCACTGCTCAGGCCACTCATTCCCAGAGCAACCGCTGCCCCCATACAGGCGTTGATGGCCACCATCAGGTCGGTGGCCTGGCTGATATGGAACCCCATCAACAGGCCCAGCATGGTCAGTACGCCGTCGAACCCGTTAGTGACGAAATAGCGGCGGATGATCCTGCGCGCATGGGTGATTCGGAACAACACCCGTATGCGGCTGAAGGCTTTCACTCTTCAGCCTCTCCGGCTGCGGACTCGACGATGACTTCCACTTCATCGATGCTGTGAACCGACCCTCCCATCTCCGAGATGACACCGGCGATTCGCTCATAGTCCATATCCAGGCCTTCTATGGTAAGGACCACGGTTTCCGTCTTTTCATCCATTTCGGCCAGGGTCAACTTGATTCGACCAATACTTTCCAGTTCCTGAAGGCGCCTGACGAATTCCAGCGCATTGGGCTGGTGAGGTTTCAGCACATCCAGAACGATTCGCATGAATACCGGCATGATTTCTCCTTTGAACGTTTTTTCCCTAATTGCCTAGGAGCT
>JALVSV010000362.1:2128-3893 GCA_027024125.1 Methylothermaceae bacterium
AAAAAGATAAGGGGTGTCACGATCAATCGGAACAAATTTATCGGCCATGTCGCTTCTCGCTGGCTGGTCGTCAGGACGAGACCATTTTATCATTCATAATGGGCTTAAAGTCCGACAGACTCCTAGAAACGCCGCAGCTTCGGCCATTGCCCCCGGCCCAGCTGCCACCACAACCCGGCCGATTTGGCATAGGTGGTGAAGTTGATCGCCCACCAGATACCGGCAGCACCCCACCCTTCGGCCACGGCGAGATACCAGGCCAGGGGAATACGGACGAGATTGAATGGCGCCGACCACCAGAATGCTGCCCGGGTCGACCCCCCGCCTTCGAGCACACCGCCGGCAAGTGCCTCGAAGGCGACGAACAGCTGAGAAAAGGCAAGGATACGGGCATATTCGGTGGCTCTTGCAAGCACTTTCGGATCGTTGGTAAACAGGGCCGACAAAGGCTCGGCCCCGAACCAGAACAGCAGCGAAGCGAGGATACCGCAGCCACAGGCCAGCCACAAGGCACATCGGATGACCTTACGCACCCGATCCAATTCTCCTGCCCCCAGCGCCTGTCCCACCATGCTGGCGCTTGCGGCGGCCAGCCCCCAGAACAGCGGCCAGGTAAACCCTTCCAGAGCCGAATAACCGATCCCCAGGGCAGCGTTGACTTCGGGACCCAAAGGGGAGATCACCCAGGACAGAAGCCCCCAGTACACCAAAGCATACAATGCCGTTCCCCAGGCAACCGGCATGCCGATCGAAACAATCCAGCGCAGTACGTTGTCAGGCACCAGGTCACCAAAGCCCAGGCCCACCATCCTCACCAGCCACCACAACCCCAGAACCACCGAAACTCCGCGGCTGAGGCCCGTCGCCAGGGCCGCGCCTCCGATCCCCATGTCCAAGTAGTAGATAAACAGGGGATTGAAAGACGCATTGAGCACTGTCGCCAAAACCTGCAATACCATCACCTTGCGGGTCTTCCCCATGGCGATAAAGACCGAATCGATGAAGGGTGCCAAAGTCAGGGGAAATCCGGCCAGGGCCAGCCACCACAAATACTGCGTCGCTTCAGCCCGGGCGGCAGGAGCCAGGTTCAACCAGGCAGCTATCCCTCCGGCCCCGAATCCACAGGCCAACAGCACCAACACTCCAATGAGAGTCGCACCAATGACGCCATTGCCGATGACCCGGCGGCGCCAGGGATCGTCCCTGGCGCCAGTCGCCCTTGCAACCAGTGGGGCAGCACCGGCTGCGGTGATACTGTAGAGGGCATAGAAGGCGATCAATACGAACGTACATGCCCCCACTGCCGCCTGGGCTGCAACACCCAGCCATTGCACCGAAAACTGGTCGATGACTTTGAAGGCATTGTTGAGCAGGACCGATACGGCTGCAGGCCAGGCAAGGGCAAAGACCCGCCCCATGGTGACGGGATGGGTGGCTCTACGGCTCATCGCCGGCACCCAATCATTCCTCCACCCAAACCCGTGGCTCCTCTATCCAGGTCCGGCGACACCGGGGGCATTTACCAGGCTTTCTTAGCTTGTCCCTGGAGAAAGTGAATCCACAATGGCGGCAACGGGCAGGCTTCACCACCAGATGCAATCCCTGCCTTTTCAGCGATTGTTCCAGGTGGCGCAGATCTTCTTCAACATCTCGGGGTTTACAGTCGAACAGCAGGGCCAGCTCCGACAAGGTATAGGGCTTCTGCCGCAACCATTGCAACAATGCTTTTCTGTACATACCCATACCTCCTCGCTTTTTGACACAT
>JALVSV010000363.1 GCA_027024125.1 Methylothermaceae bacterium
ATCTCGTTGAAAGCGACCTCCAGCCCGGACTCGTCGAAACCGCCCACGGCCTCGAACACTTTTCGCCTGACCAGCAGACAGGCCGCTGTCACCGCAGTCAGGTTCTGGGCCAGGCGCAGCCGGCCCATCTGCCCAGGCGTTCCCTTGGGATGACCCACCCAGATGTGACCGGCCACCCCGCCGATCCCGAGGATCACCCCGGCATGCTGGATGCGCCCGTTGGGATAATAGAGCATCGCCCCCACCGCCCCGACTTCGGGCTGGATGGCGTGGGCCACCATCTCCCGCAGCCAGTCGCCATGGAGAATCTCCAGGTCGTTGTTGAGAAAACCCAGGATCTCCCCCCGGGCATGGCGGACGGCAAAATTGTTGATGGCGGAGAAATTGAAGGGCTGGTCGTATTTCAGCACCGTGAAGCGGTCCCGACCGGCGAGCCGTTCGAGATAGGCCAAGGTTTCCCGTTCCTTTGATCGGTTGTCGACCACGATCATCTCGAAATCGGGATAATCGGTCTTATCGATCAGCGTCTCCACGCAACGGTGCAGCAACTCATAACCATCGTGGGTGGGAATGACCAGGCTGACCTCAGGAGGGGATTCCGGCAGCCGAAAGCGCACCCGGCAATGACCGCCGGGAAGAGGCTTCACCATCCCGGGTCTGTTCAGACGCTGCAGATGTTCCGACACGGCCCGGATGGCGGCCCCCGAGGTGTAGTCCTTTTCCTCAGGCGCCCTGGCGGTCGACCCGGAGACCGCCCGCCAGTGATACAACACATAGGGCAGGTGACGGATCTGCTCCGCCCGCACAGACGCAGTGACGCGTAAGGCCAGATCCCAGTCCTGGCTGCCCTCGAAGCCCTCGCGGAAGCCCCCGGCACTGCGAACCGCATCGCTGCGGTACATCGTCAGATGGTTGAGATAGTTCTGTCCCAGCAGCAACAGGGGGTTCCAGTCCGGTTTGAAGTAAGGATCGAAATGACGGCCCTCCTCGTCGATCTTGTCCTCGTCGCTGTACAGCAGCACGACATCGGGATGCCGGCCGATTTCGACGGCCATCAGATAGAGGGCGTGCTCTGCCAGTTCGTCGTCGTGATCGAGCAGGGCCACATAGTCTCCAGTCACCAGGGCCAGGGCGTCGTTCGAGGCCACCGAGATATGGCCGTTCTCCTGTCGATAAATCACCTTGATCCTGGGATCGAGCACTCGGAACTCCTCCAGCACCCGCCGCACATGGGGCAGTTTGGAGGCATCGTCGACGATACACAGTTCCCAGTGGGGATACAATTGCCTCCGTACCGATTCGATCGCCACCCGCAGCCATCGTTCGTCGGGATCGTGGACCGGCATCAGCACCGAGATGAGCGGCCGCCTGGGCAGCGACTGCAGATGCCTGCGGATCGCACGCCGGTCGGCTCGGCTCAAACGGCCATGAAGCTCGAACCAGTCAGAATAGTCCCTGCTGTCCGTCGCCACCCAGTCGATGCCGGACAGCCACAACTTGACGCCCAACCAGCCCCGAAGCCGCCGGATCTGTCTCAGTTGCGCCATCTCCTCGATCCAGCCACGTGGATCCTGCAGCAACCTGAGGCCTTGGGACTTCAGCAGCCGGAAGACCGCCTCCGGGGTGCCGATCTCGGTGATACTCAGTTCCACCTTCTCCAGCCTGCCGGTGGTATGGAGGGGGTCGAGGCGCAATCCCTGCACCTCGTCCGGCAGGCGCACCAGCGCCCGAAAACCACGGTCCTGATCGCCAACCAGAGTGAACCTGTGGTGTTGGTTGAAACTTTCCCCGAGATCGAAGTAGATCTCGGGCTGGATCACATCCTTCCCTGCTATGGTCGCGGTCACCCACACCCAGCGACTGGGACACTGGCTGCCGGGAAATTCGAGTGCAAAATGGGGATCGGCCCCGAGGGATTCAAACTCACCACCGGCCAATTGCCGCAACTGGTTGACCGGATGCAGTCTGGGCACCACTTTACGGTGCCGCACCCAGTATTTCAGCCTGCGCAGGGCCGAACCGACCAGCCTGACCGGTGCCGATACCCGCCAACTGGTGGACCGGAGGATCTCCTCATGCACCGCCTGCCAATGCTCTACCTGGCGCTGCAGTTCCTCGACCTGGCGCCGATATTCCTGTTCCAGCTCGCGGGAATGCCGCATGGCCTCCTCCCTCTCCTTCCTGGCCTCTTGGAGCAGAGTCTCCAGATTGCTCACATGGACCTGCTGGGCGGCAAACGTCCGGTCCTTCTCCTCGATCAGACGCTCCAGATTGGCCACGTGGGCCTGCTGGGCCGACAACGTCCGGTCCTTCCCCCTGATCAGATGCTCCAGATTGGCCACGTGATCCTGCTGGGCCGACAACGCACGGTCCTTTTCCTCCACCAACCGTTCCAGATTTGCCAGATGCACTTCGGAAAAAGGCCGCTCGATACCCTCGCGGGCAAAGTGCATCAACTGGACGATGACCTCGGTCGACCAGCGGTGGCGCCATTTCTCATAAAGCGCCCGTTGCGCCTCGAACTGCTCCTGCTCATCGGTTTCGAAGCCGAACCCGGCCCCTTCTCCGACCCGGTAACAGCCAGTGATCTGGCTTACATGGAGAAAATCCGTTCTTTCCGCCACCTGGAGCCAGAAATCCCAGTCCTCGTACCGGTCGAAGCCCTCGTCCATCCGGCAGCCCTCGTCCACCAGCGAACGCTCGAACAGTACTGAATGAATGGGAAGGAAATTCCTGGTCAGCAGTTTCAACCGGTCATACGGCTCGTCGTAGACATGGCAGTCCCGCCACTGGCCATTCCCGAATCTCACACACTGGATGCCGCTGTAGGCTGCCCGTTCCGGACATTGCTCCAGAACCTCCACCAGCAAGGTAAAATGATCTGGCAGCAGCCAGTCGTCATCGTCAAGAAAGCCCACGTATTTCCCCGTCGCCGCCTCAAGACCGGCGTTTCCCGCAGCCGAGCGGCCCTTGCCAGGCTGCAGATTCAAATACCGTTGGTCGGTGAAATGGGAACGGCAGGCGGTTACCTGTTCCTCCACCGCCTGTCCACCATCATTGACGACGATCACTTGCAGATTCGGGTAGGTCTGGGAAATCAGGGAATCGAGGGTCTTTTTCAGGCTTTGCGGCCGGTTCCGGGTGCGGATGATAACCGAGGCCAGGGGAAGATCCTTTTCCAATATCCTTATGTTAGCCATTGAACTCCTTTTTTACTGGATTGATTCGCTACGATATACTTGCCAGGGTCATTCAACCACAGGGATACGGAGGAAATCGGGGTTGTCAGTCCACAAAAGCTGGTTTCACACGCCTATGAACAAAAATATTGTATTGAGTTTCATTGGGCTTGTCTCATTCCTCGCCTTCGGTTGTCCCGCCCTGTCCCTCGAAGGGGGCATTTCTTCACCAAACCCCATTCAACAAGGAGAACGGCCGGTAGGTGATTTCGCACTTCTGGATACCTATGGCCGCTATCATCGCCTCTATGATTACGCCGATCAGGCAGCAGTGGTCATTTTCGCTCATGCAATCGGCTGCCCATCCGTCCATGAGGCCCTCCCCTCGCTTCAGTCCATAAAGCAACGCTTTGGAAAGCGAAAAATCACCTTCCTGCTGCTCAACTCCAATCCCCAGGTTGGGCGGGCCGCCATCAACAAGGATGCCACCAGACTTGGAATCGGGTTTCCTGTTCTGGAAGACCGGGATCAACTGGTTGCCCTGGAGCTGGGGCTGACCCGAGCTGGTCAGGCTGTGGTGGTGGACACCCGTAACTGGCACATCGTCTATCGAGGTCCTGTCGATACCCGGCCAACCCGGTATGATCTGACCCAGGCTCTGGAGGCAATACTCTCCGGCCGCAACCTGCAATTCCGCCAGATTCGCGTCGAAGGGTGCAAACTGGACCTCCCCTCCACCCCTACGATTTCCTACCGAAAAGAGATCGTCCCTCTCTTGAGTTCCAAGTGTGTTGGCTGCCACCGCCGGGGGGGAATAGGCCCTTGGGCAATGGACCGCTATGAAACCGTGAAAGCCTGGAAATCCAGAATACGTGAAGCCGTCATGACCGGCCGCATGCCCCCGTGGCATGCAGATCCCGCCATCGGGCGTTTTCTAAATGACCGTTCACTGACACCGAAACAAAAGCACAGCCTGGTTCGATGGAGCGACCAGGGGGCTCCCCGCGATTCGCCCAACGATCCGTTGCCTGCCGAGGCACAAAGGCCACCTCCTGAATGGATGTTGGGACAGCCGGACCTGATCATCGATCTCCCACCCCAGAAGATACCCGCCAGCGGCGTCATTCCCTACCGCCATCTCTGGATAGACGTTCCGATCGATCATGATGTCTGGGTCCGGGCTGTGCAGTTCAAACCCTCTAACAAGGAAGTCATGCACCACGGTTTCGCCTTCATCCAGTATCCCGAACGACTGCGTCACCTGCAACCCATGTGGGACAAGCTGCGTGCCGCCACCACCTACTTTGCGATCTATGCTCCCGGCTACAATGATACGCCCTTACCCGACGACGTAGGGCTTCGCCTCCCCGCAGGCTCCAGATTCCTGTTCCAACTCCACTACACTGTCAATGGCAAACCCACGGTCGATCACCCCCAACTGGGCATCTATTTCAAAGATCAGCCCCCTGAATACGAGCTGTTCACCGGCACCAACGATTCGATCATGGACCTGCGGATTCCACCCCACGAGCGTGAATACAAGGTGGAGGCCGATTACAAGTTCGACGATGAAGTGAAGCTGATCGGTTTCTTCCCACACATGCACTATCGTGGCAAATGGATCCGCTATGAGTTGCAACGAAGTGGAGGCCTGTGGGAACCCCTGCTATCGGTGCCAAAATACTACTTCAACTGGCAGACTCTCTATCTACTGAAGGACCCGGTCACCGTACCGGCTGGCAGCGTCATGAGGATACGGGGTGCTTTCGACAACTCCAGGCACAACCCTGCCAACCCGGATCCCGACCAGGAAGTGCATTGGGGAAACCAAAGCTGGGACGAGATGTTTCTTGGCTATTTCCTGTACGCCAAGAAAATCATCGATACCGGCCCACAGAAGCAATAGCACCAAGGACTCCTGAACCCGGCCCGATAGTTTTCATCCGGATCCTGAACGACAGCGGCTGAACGGCCAGGGCCTGAAGGGATATGCTCTGCCATTCAAGGCTTTCCCGATGAAGGTGGAGCGGACCAGATAGTGATAGCTCCCAAAAAGCAGGATCCCGGAAACAAACAAGAGCAGGCTGAACTTAAGGATAGCGGGCATCATCCACGGTGCAATCAGGCCTTGCAATGCGACCACGACCGGCAGATGAATCAGGTAGACCCAGTAAGAGCTGTCGGCAAGATAACGCCAAACAGGACTGTGATGGGGAAACCGGTCCTGAAACAGGTTCAGGCTTCCCAGGACGAGAAGCCAGGTAGTCAAGGCATAGCCCACCGAATAGGCCACCCTGATCGGCCGGTACCAGACCCAGGTTTCCGGATCCTGGACCAATATTCCCGGCAACGCGGCCTCCAGCAACTTCCGATGGTATGACAACAGACCATCTCCGGTCACCGCCCCATCCCCGGCAACCAATGGAGCGTCCAGGGCGCGATTGATGACAGAGCAGGCACGTTCCAGCTCCGACCGGGAAGGACGATCGGATAAAGAATGGAAAAAGCTCGAATTGCCTGCACGCATCACCCTCTCACGCAGAGCATGCAACACTGGATGGCTCTCACCTCCATCTGGATTTCTGAGCCGGTCCAGGAAAGCTGGCCAGTCCTTGATCTGCGACGCCGTGATCCTGGGATATTCCGCATTCACCCTCCCGGTATCTGTCATCACCGCGAACACTGTGCTCAATACCACGGTGAATGCGATCCCGACCGGCAGCTGCCACTTCCAACGATGGGCCGCATACCGTAACAGATTTGCCTGACGGTGGAGTATCCAGCCGAAGGCAAAAAAAGCACCATAGAGAAGAAACGAAGGAAGAAACGGAATCAGCGAATGCAATGGCGTGGTCACCCCGAACCAACCATCCATAAAATACATCACTATCCCAAAGATCGGGGAGAGCCACACCACCGACCATGGCGACGTCATGACATGGGCAGTCAAAACATCGACCGGTTGAAAAGCCCTTTCCGTGAAAAAGCGATCCGTCAGAAAACGAAAAAGCAAAGTCAGCCCATAAAACCATAGGAGAAAATACAGAAACCATAAATGTGCCAGGCCAAACGCCCCTCCCTCGCTGCGCGGAATCAGAATCTGCCCTTCGACGAACCATCGGTGGTAAGAGGCTGCCACCATCTGCCATTGGAACGGCCTTCCCAGGGCAATCTGAACGCACCAGGCTCTGGCCAGCAAATAGAAGGGGAAAAGAATCAGCCAGCCCACAACAAGAGGAACGGCGATCCGCTTGAATCTGTGAGCCGCGAAGCCACGATATCTCTTACGCTGCAACAAAAGCCGACCAAAGAAACCGGCAATCAGGAAAAACAGCTGCATCCGGAAGGTATGAGAGGCGAAGAAAAACCAACCGAAAAATTCATTTGCCGCACGGTCGATCACCGGAGCGCCGACACTCCGGGGAACAAAACTCCAGGCCGCATGAAACAGGACACCCAGCAGCAGAGCAGCCGCACGCGTCGCGTCCAGGGCATGATCACGATCACTGACTGCACTCTGACTCACACTCAAGACCCGGTCATGATCATCGTTATGCCGAATCAGGGTTTCGAGTCGCCAGCATTCAGCCTCAGAACTGCCTCAGCTACAAACGATCCAGCTTTCATCATTGTCGATGACGGTATCAAAGCCATATCGCTGCAATTCATCGAGCCCCCACACCGAACGATGATTCTCATAAGGATTCGCCTCCACCTCCTGAGCCACGAATGATTTTGGCGTACTGACGAGCACCGAACGGCTGGCGATTCGCCTGATCTGATTCAGAAATTCGAAACCGTCCTGTTTGGTGAAATGCTCGAGTATGTCCACTGCAATGACCATCTCATACGTATCATCGGGTATCGAGGGCAGAAGCCGCCTGGCGTCGCCGATCATGATATCGTCATAGCACCACTCGTGCACCGGGGTGATATATTCCCGGAACCCCTCGATTCCGTCGATGCGCACCCGCCATTCCCGCTTCGGTCGCTGGAACCCCCTGCCATCCTCGATCTTGAACAGATTCACGTTTTCCAGGTTGATCCGGGAAAGGAATCCATACTGTCCCATCCCCGTTCCGACATCCAACAGGGAGGCAGGGTTGATCTTTTCGATGTAGCGAACGATCGACGTAATTTGTGAGCTTTGACTAAATGGCATGATTTCCGGATCCGTTGGTTTGATCAGTCGTCTCCAACCGCGACCGCAACATCGACATGGCATGCAGCAAACCGGATACATCGCTGGCTGGCACCTCCATCAGCGCTTCCACCGATCTGGCACCAGGCAAAAGACATTCGGCGCGGTATTGCATCAGAGATTCGCTCATTCTCGAATAATCGCAATAACTCAAAGGCAAGCGATAGCAGCCGAGCGCCTTCAGTTTGATTTCTTCCCACGGGGTCACGTCTACGACATGGGACGCCGGCAGGGGCTGACTCACTTCATAATAAAACAACCGGCAGGGAACCCCCAACCGCATCCAGGTGAATGTCACGGCGCGGGCCACCGCCACGTGATCGCGGTGGATCTCGAGCGGGGCCGGAACCAACAGCCAGTCAGGCTTGAAATCACAGATCTCTTGCTCGATACGCTCCCGCAGGCCTTCGTCATCGCGGCAGCCGCCATCCGGATAATCCCATTGAGTGCAGTCGCCAACGCCCAGAACCGCCAAGGCACGACGCAGTTCCCGCTGGCGGACCGTTGCCGCAGGTTCGGGAAATCTTTGCTCAGGATCGCCTCTTTCGCCAGCGGTCACCACGACGACCCGCACCTTTGCCTCTCTGGCATTCAATCCAGCCAGCATCCCACCCACACCCAGGGTCTCGTCATCCGGATGGGGGGCGAACACCAGAAACCGGATGCCTCTTGGCAGTTCAAGCGGCCTTGGCGTGGGATACAGCGACAGTTCTGTTTCCCAGCCGTCTTGTTCTGCCCGGAACAATTTCAGATCAAGGTGCACGGCATCTTCAACCTCGTCTCCCTGGTAGAGCGCCAGGTATTGGCGGGCAATCTTTTCTGCATCGGGCCAGCGACCGGCCCATCGCATGGCCCGGGTGGAAAGCGCCAGCCGTTGATCCGGTTCCTGGAGGAGCGTCTCGATCGCTTCCGCCAGGGCGACAGGATGGCGGGGGGGAAGCAGCCAGCCCCCGTTTCCCACCACTTCAGCAACACCCCCCACGGCCGTGGCGAGCACGGGCAGCCCTGCCACCTGGGCCTCCAGGTTGGCGAGGCCAAACGACTCGGTATCGGAGGTACTGACATAGACATCCGAGGCCCCGTAGTACCACTCTACTTGATGCGTGACCTGCATGTGCAACCTGTCAGAAGGTAAACCAGCCTGCAGGGCAATCTGACGCAGCTCAGGATCCTCGTCCACTCCCAGGAGCACCAGATGCACACGGGAATGGTCGATCCTGGCACAGGCCTGAATCAAGTCCTGAAAGCGCTTGAGGGGCGCGTTGCGCCCAACGCCCAGCACCACGAACCAGTGATCTTCCCAGCCCAACAGACGACGGGCTTCGCTCCGTGATGGCACTTCCAGCACCGGCCGGGGATGGGGAATCACATGCCAATGAGGCGGCAGGGGATAATAGGCGAGATCTCGTGCCAGCTGATCCCGGCTCGCCCGGGTCGGCGACACCACCCAGTCAGACCTTTGGATGATCCTTCTTTCCCAACCCCTCATCCAGCCCATTACCCGATGATCCAATCTGGCACCATCTTCGTGAAGCGCCTGGGTATAGCTTCCGAAACCATGCTGGGTCAGACCATGGCGGACCCGACGAGCCTGCCGGCCACCATACCACCAGCGAAACCATTGGAAACCCACGGTGATCAGGGGGTCGTGACAATGGACATGGGTGATGTCGCGCTCGAAGGCAACCTTGGCGGCCAGTCGCCCCATATTGAGGCGTTCCAGTATGGCACCCACCAGCGGATCCACATCCACCACCGGCAACCAGCGGGCGCTCAACCTCACGATCCAGCGTTGCAGCCGTTGCATCCACGCCTGACTCCTGGGACCGCTATCCTCCTGGGACAGATAGACCACCATTACCCCATGCCGCTGCAACCCGGCAATGACCGGACAGAGACTCTTGCCGAGACCGAAGCGCCGGTCATCGGCCCGCTCACGGGTGACCATCAACAGGGAAATCATCACGGCCTCTCAAAAAAAGTCGGTGTCACCGGGCATCAGCCACCAGCGCCCGCGTAAGGCTTCCGGATCCGGACCCTCGGTCCAGGCGCAACTGGGAATATAGACATCCAGCGGCTCCACCCTCCCCCCCGTGGCGCTCAGTGTTTGAACCAGGGGCGTACTGGCCCAGGTGTAGAGCGAGGAGCCGAAACGCGGCGCCAGGCGCCTTGCCTGGAATATCGCCTCACCCATTGAAGCGGGATCGCCCACCCAGTCGACCCAAAGGCAGCGCTCTCCCTCGCGGCGCAGCACCAAAACCCCAAGTTCGCGGCCGCTGAAGCGCTGCCGGAGCAGAAACAGGTGATATTGATGTTCGGGATGACAGGCATAACGATGCAGCCAATAGTCAGGATTCCGGACTCCCACAATCACGTCACTGAGCGTTTCGCGCATCCGCCACCACAACCGCGCCAGCACTTCCCGGCTATCATTCACCGGGAGGGCACGAATCCGGGTCCGCCAGCGGGGCCGGTCTGGCAGGAGAGACCACTGGATTTCACTCATCCGGTCGACCCGGGTGTACAATCCCAGGCGTTCGGCCAGCCGCATGGCACGCAAATGGGGAAAGCCAAAGCCAAGCCAGTAAGGACGGCCCGCTCCCAGATAGCTCTCCAGGAATGCAGCAGCGCAGCGCTGGAATGGTCCACGGCGGGTCAACAGCCCCCTCGCCGAAGGTTCGACCATCACATCGCCGATCTGCAGCGCCGCGACTGTCCGTCCGTTGCAACGTACGCTGCGGGGAAATCCGGCATAGTGGGCAACCAGTTCCCCCCCACGCCAGGCACCCATCGCCAACCCCCTGCCCTCGCCATACTTCCAGCGCCACCAGGATTGCGGCTTCGCTGCCCCAACCACCTTCTCGAACAGGGCATGCACCGTGGAATCACGGACAGAATCCACCGGCCCGATCCGCCAGCGGTCGTCATTGTAGCGCTCTGAAATGTCAGGATTCATGCCTGAGGCGGCAGCCACCGGTGCTCCATCCAGCACAACCCAAGTTCCTTCCCCACCTGCCTGACCCGGAACCTGGGATGGGCGGTCCAGCAATCGTAAATATGAAGCCCTGTGGCATCGAGAAGATAGATGTCGCAACCATACTCACCCGACATCAGAGGCAGGTCGGTCACTTCGTACACGATTCCCAGCCGTCCTCCCTCGAGTGCCACCAACGGGACCCGGTCCATTTCGGTACTGACACCGAAACAGTCTATGCCGTCATTGCGTCGAATCACTACCCCAACGTGCAGATCCCGGGGATCGACTTCGTCATAGTCTGCCACCACTTCCAGACGCAACGTCGCACCGGTTGTATATGCAGGCAGGCCTTCGTCTTCCGGCGGCGGATCCACCAACTTTACGGCGGCGATCCAGGCCTGTCTTTCCTCAACGGCCCCGGGTGATGGAGATGGCGCCAGAGGCGCCGCGGGATGGGTGGCATCCTGCCTGCGCACATGATCCTGATAGGCATCCACCACCTCATCGACCGGTCCGACCAGATGCACCCTGCCATGATCCAGCCATAGCGCCCGGTCGCACAGATGACGCACCTGATACAACGAATGGGAACAGAAGGTCAGGGCTTTGCCCTGCTCGCGGAATGCATTCATCCGATCCATACACTTCTTCTGGAAGTGGGCATCCCCCACGGCAAGGGCCTCGTCTACAATCAGGATATCCGGATCCACGGAGGCCACCAGGGAAAAGGCAAGTCGGACGTACATGCCGGAGGAATAGGTCTTGAGGGGTTGATGGATAAAATCTCCCAGTTCCGAAAACTCGATGATCTGCGGAATCCGCTGCCGGATCTCGGACTCGTCCAGCCCCATCAGGGCGCAGCCCAGACGCAGATTCTCCAGTCCGGAAAACTCGGGGTGGAATCCGGCCCCCAATTCAAGGATGGCAGCTACCCGTCCGTGAGTCTCCAGGGTTCCCGTACTTGGCTCGATAGTCCCGGCGAGTATTTTCATCAGGGTACTCTTGCCAGCCCCATTGTCGCCGACGATGCCGAGGGTCTCCCCGTAATCGAGCTGCAACGACACC
>JALVSV010000364.1 GCA_027024125.1 Methylothermaceae bacterium
TGTAACGACCGTACCTGAACGGCCACCCCTGCCTGTTCGAGCTGTCTGAACCAACGGGATTTCTGCACCGTCGCCGCAGGACTTTCCAGCACCAACAGCAGTATCGCATCATCGGGCAGCCGTTCAGCATATCGACTCAAGACTTTTGCCCCTTCGTTACCCACCTTGCCTTCCGGTACCCTGACGTCCAACAGGCGGCGGGTGGAGAACAACGGCATCGCATCGGCTTCCGATTCGATCAGATTCCAGTCGAACCCTGGCATCACGCTGTACACCTGTCGTTCTTCGATCCCATGCCGGCGGCAGGTCTGGCGAATCGCATCCGCGGCCTCGGTCAACTGCAAAGGTTCATCGCCGAACAATAGATAAACGGGTGCCAGGCCTTGCTGCAGTTGCCCTGAAAGTTGAGAAAATCTAATTCGCATCGGCGGGCGCCAACACTTTTTCCAAATGTCTCAGAAGCGTCCGCGCGGCTTCGCGCCTCATTTCGCGGCGAATCACCGATTCTTCCTCGGATTTACCAATCACTTGCAATTGGGTGTTGAGGTAGATCCGCCGAATGGTGATGGTGCGTTGTGGCGACAATATCTCTCCGTCGGGACTGCGGATCTCGTATTGGACCCGGAAGGTCAGTTCGAATTCGATCGCTTTGCCATTCTGGTCCAGCGAGACGACACGCCGCCCCTCGCGGATGTTGTGAATGACGATGACGCTGCCTGCCTGTTCAGGTTCTTCGACCAGCTTCCCCTCGACCAGATCAAGAAACAGTTGCAGATCACGGGCGAAGGGGTTGTTGACATCGATCCCCTGTAATGCAATCACTTTTTTATCTGGAGGAAGCTCCACCACACCTCGCAAGTGGAACCCACAGGCACTCAGGGCCAACAACAACATCATGACGGGAATCCGTAGCATCGAAGCTCCAACACGCTTTTTCATATCCGAACCAGTATAATACTTGGCTTTTAACCAAGCGACGAGTACCGTGGCGGAAACCCATCCCAGCATCACGACTTTCCAGGATCTGATCCTCGCCCTGCAGAGCTTCTGGGCAAATAAAGGCTGCGCCCTGCTGCAACCCATGGACATGGAGGTGGGCGCAGGCACCTTCCATCCGGGCACTTTTCTGCGCGCCATCGGCCCAGAACCCTGGCGCACCGCCTATGTCCAGCCTTCCCGAAGGCCTACCGATGGCCGCTATGGAGAGAATCCCAACCGGCTGCAACATTACTATCAATTCCAGGTGCTGCTGAAACCCTCTCCATTGGATATCCAGGATCTGTACCTGGAATCGCTGAGACACCTGGGTTTCGATCTGCTCGAACACGATGTGCGTTTCGTCGAGGACAACTGGGAATCTCCCACTCTTGGTGCCTGGGGGCTGGGCTGGGAAGTGTGGCTGGATGGAATGGAGATCACCCAGTTCACCTATTTTCAGCAGGTGGGTGGCCTGGACTGCCGGCCGGTCTCCGGTGAGATCACCTATGGATTGGAACGGATCGCCATGGTGCTGCAGAACGCCGAAAGCGTCTATGACCTGACCTGGGCCCGGGATGAAAGCGAAACCATCACCTACGGTGACGTTTTCCATCAAAACGAAGTCGAGATGTCCGCCTACAACTTCGAAATGGCCAATGTGGACTTCCTGTTCCAGAGCTTCGATCACTATGCCAGTGAGTGCCAACAACTGCTCGAACACGATCTTCCCCTGCCTGCGTACGATCAGGTACTCAAGGCATCCCATACCTTCAACCTCCTCGATGCCCGTCACGCCATCTCGGTGACAGAGCGGCAACGCTATATTCTCCGGGTACGCGAACTGGCGCGGGCCGTGGCCCAATCCTATTATCAGCGTCGCGAACAACTGGGATTTCCAATGCTGCACAAGGAGGAAAACTGATGGGCGTACGTGACCTGCTGTTCGAACTGGGGACCGAAGAACTGCCTCCCAAGGCATTGCATACCCTGATGGTGGCCCTGAGGGAAGAAACCGCCATCCGGCTAAAGAAGGCCGATCTCGAATACGCCTACATCCAGGCCTATGCCACCCCAAGGCGGCTGACCCTGGTGATCCACGAACTGGCCGAATCGCAGCCAGACAAGACCATAGAGCGCCGCGGCCCGGCCCTCAAGGCTGCCTTCGATGCAGATGGCAGCCCCACACCGGCAGCCCTTGGCTTTGCCAAGAGCTGCGGCGTGGCGGTGGAAGCGTTGGAAACGCTGAAGAACGCCAAGGGCGAATGGCTGGCCTGCCGTCTGCAACAAAAAGGGGCCCAAACCACCGAAGTGCTGCCCGATATTCTGCGCCAGGCGTTGGCCATGCTGCCTATTCCCAAACGCATGCGCTGGGGCTCCGGGGAGGCAGAATTCGTGCGCCCCGTCCACTGGGTGGTATTGCTGTTCGGTGACGAAGTCATCGACGTCGATATCCTGGGCGTGCAAGCATCCAACACCAGTCGCGGCCACCGTTTCCATTGCCGGCACCCCATCACTTTCGCCGCCCCGGATCACTATGCCCAAACCCTGATGACCGAAGGCAGGGTGATAGCCGATTTCGAGGAAAGGCGCAATCACATCCACCAGCAGGCCCTGAAATTGGCGCAACAGGTGGGTGGAAAAGCCCATATCGAAGACGACCTGCTGGACGAAGTCACCGCCCTGGTGGAATGGCCGGTGGGCCTTATGGGCTCTTTCGAGCAGCGTTTCCTGGCTCTTCCAAAGGAAGTGCTGATCACGGTGATGCAGTCGCATCAGAAATATTTCCCGGTTCTGAACGACCGGGGTGGACTGCTTCCCCATTTCATCGCCACCGCCAATCTCGACAGCAACCGGCCAGAGACTGTGCGCACGGGTAACGAGCGCGTCATCCGCCCACGGCTTGCCGATGCCGAGTTCTTCTGGAACCAGGATTTGAGAACACCCCTGGAGCAACACCTCGACAAGTTGGGTGGCATCATCTTCCAGAAAACCCTGGGCACCTTGCTGGATAAGACGCGCAGGCTCGGGCAGCTGGCACAATCGCTGGCAACCGAACTGGATTGCGATCCCGCCAAGGCTCAACGTGCCTCCCTGCTTGCCAAGACGGACCTGGTCACCGACATGGTGGGTGAGTTCCCGGAACTGCAAGGGATCATGGGAAGGTATTATGCCCTGGCCCAGGATGAAGATCCCGAAGTAGCCGCCGCCTTGGAGGAACAGTATCACCCAAGGCAGGCGGGTGGCCGATTGCCAGAGACCCGGACAGGCAACCTGCTGGCCCTGGCCGACAAAATCGACACCCTGGTCGGTATCTTCAGCATCGGCCAGATCCCCAGCGGCACCAAAGATCCGTATGCTCTGCGCCGCGCCGCCCTGGGCGTCATCCGTATCCTGATAGAAAAAGGCCTGGAACTGGATTTGCCCACTCTGCTCGAACAGGCCGCCAATTTGTACACTCACCCATTCGACCGCCCGGCTGTCACCGCCCAGGTATATGACTTCATTCTCGATCGGCTGCGCGGCTATTTGCTCGATCGCGGCTTCACCCCAGACGAATTCGAGGCCGTCGTCTCGCTGAGACCCGGAAGCCTGCTCGATTTTCTCTATCGTATCGAAGCCGTACATGCCTTCCGCGCTCTTCCCGAAGCCGCCTCTTTGAGTGAAGCCAACAAACGAATCCGTAACATCCTGCGCAAATCGGGACAGGATCATTTCGGCCCGGTCGATCCTGGACTGTTTCGCGAGAATCAGGAAAAAGCGCTGTTCCAGGCCGTGCAGGAGGCCCATGACGTCGTCGGGCCGCTACTGACAAAACGGGACTATACCGCGGCGCTGAAGCATCTGGCAGGCCTCAAGGAAACGGTGGATGCCTTCTTCGAC
>JALVSV010000365.1 GCA_027024125.1 Methylothermaceae bacterium
CGAAATAGTCAGCCAATGGCTGGCTGGCCGTCAGCACTTCGGCATCGTAAGGCTTGAGGCCATATTGGTCAATGAACCGATGGTACTTGGCTTCAGGAAGCTCCGGCAATTCCTCTCGAACCTGATTGATGAAGTCGCTGCTGATCACCAGAGGCAACAGATCCGGATCGGGGAAATATCGGTAGTCATTGGCCTCCTCCTTGGTGCGCATGGGGCGGGTCTCGTCCTTGTCGGCGTCGTAAAGACGGGTCTCCTGAACGACAGCGCCCCCGGACTCGAGCAACTCGATCTGACGCTCGATCTCGTAACTGATCGCCCGTTCCACGAAGCGGAAAGAGTTGACGTTCTTGATCTCGGCGCGGGTGCCGAATTTTTCTTCCCCTTTGGGACGCACCGACACGTTGGCATCACACCGGAACGAACCCTCCTGCATATTGCCGTCGCAGATACCAAGATACACCACCAGCTGATGCAGTTTTTTCATATACGCCACCGCCTCCTCGGGCGAACGAAGATCCGGCTCGGACACGATCTCAAGCAACGGGGTACCAGCACGGTTGAGATCGATACCGGTCATTCCCTGAAAATCTTCGTGCAGGGATTTGCCCGCATCCTCTTCAAGATGGGCCCGGGTGATTCCAATGCGTTTTTCCTCGCCGCCGAGGTGAATCATCAGATGCCCCTTCCCGACTACCGGAAGCTCGTACTGGCTGATCTGATAGCCCTTGGGAAGATCGGGATAAAAATAATTCTTGCGCGCGAATACGGATCTGGGGGTGATCTCAGCATCCACCGCGAGACCGAATTTCACCGCCATCCTCACCGCCGCTCCGTTGAGCACCGGCAGGACACCCGGCATCCCCAGGTCGATAGCACACGCCTGGGTGTTGGGGGGAGCTCCATACGCCGTGGAAGCGCCGGAAAAGATCTTGGACTTGGTTTTGAGCTGGACGTGAATTTCCAAGCCGATGACAGGTTCCCATTCCATTGACTATACCTCGTTATGCAAATGCTTCAGGAATCTTTCGATGCCAATCGGTCACCTGCTGATAGCGGTGGGCGACGTTGAGCAACCTGGCCTCGCCGAAATAACCCCCAATCAACTGCAGCCCCACGGGCTTGCCGTCGATGAAACCGGCCGGTATCGACATCCCGGGCAGGCCTGCAAGATTGACGGCGATGGTGTAGATGTCCGACAAATACATGGAGATGGGATCGCCGGTCTTTTCCCCGATTCCAAATGCCGGTGTGGGGGTGGTGGGGCCAAGTATCACGTCCACATCCTCGAAAACCTGCTTGAAATCGTCGGCGATCAGCCGCCTGACCTTCTGAGCCTTCAGGTAATAGGCATCGTAGTAGCCGGCCGACAGGGCATAGGTACCAATCAGAATACGGCGCTTCACTTCGGCACCAAACCCCTCGCCCCGGGTCCGCATGTAGAGGTCCTCCAGATCTCTGGGGTCCTCACAACGGTACCCGTAGCGGACACCATCATAACGGGCCAGGTTGGAGGAGCATTCCGATGGTGCGATGACATAATAGGCAGGCACCGAAAGACCGATGTTTGGCAATGAGACTTCCTTAAACTCCACACCCAGCTTGCGATATTCGTTCATCGCAGCATCGAGCACCGCGGCCATCCGTTGATCGAGATCGCTGAAGAACTCACTGGGCAAACCAATCCTCAGTCCTTCCAGAGAATCATTCAAGGCAGCCGAATAATCGGGCACTGGCTGGTCTACGCTGGTGGAATCACGTGCGTCGAACCCAGCCATAGCCTGCAGCAGCAGGGCACAGTCTTCAGCGCTACGGGCCATGGGACCTCCCTGATCCAGGCTGGAAGCGAAGGCGATCATGCCCCAACGCGACACTCTGCCATAGGTGGGTTTGACTCCGGTGATGCCACAGAAGGCGGCTGGCTGGCGTATGGAGCCACCGGTGTCGGTACCGGTGGCAGCCGGGGCCAGACCTGCGGCAACCGCCGCAGCCGACCCACCTGAAGAACCACCCGGAACACAATCCAGGTCCCAGGGATTTTTAACTGGACCATAAAAGCTGGTTTCATTGGAGGAACCCATGGCGAACTCGTCCATGTTGAGCTTGCCGAGCAATGCGGTTCCCGCATCCTGCAGTTTGGTCACCACCGTAGCATCATAGGGCGCGGGAAAATTGTCGAGCATCCTGGAACCACAGGAAGTCTTGATATCCTGAGTGCAAAAGATATCTTTCTGGCCAATGGGGAGACCACTCAAGGGACCACCCTCTCCCTTGGCCAACCGGTCATCTGCAGCATCCGCTGCAGCCAGTGCACGCTCCCTGCTGACAGTGACGAAAGCATTCAGGGTACCGTTGTACCAATCGATTCTGTCCAGGAAATGTTGCACCAGTTCCCGGCTGGAATATTCCCGGGCTTTGAGCCCCGCAGCCAGTTCGGCAAGAGTCTTGGTATGCATGACTAACCTTGAAGTGAAGTTCGTTGAAACTGAATGAATTTATTCGATGACCTGAGGAACCAGGTACAGGCCTGCCTCCACCGCCGGGGCGATGGCCTGGAATCGCTCCCGCTGGTTTGCTTCGGTCACTTCATCCGGGCGCAAACGCTGGGGCAGGTCCAATGGGTGGGCCATCGGTTCCACTTCACTGGTGTCCACACTGCTCATCTGGGCGACAAAATCCAAAATACCGGATAAATCCTGGGCATAGCTTTCAGCCTCATTTTCGTCTATTCTTATCCGAGCCAGAGTGGCTATCTTCAACACCTCATCGATCGTTAACGACATCGCTGTCTCCTTGAATCATTGTGCAATATTTTCGCGGATCACCCACGCATCCGTATATCATAATTCATTGCTTGCCTGTTTCCCCAACGGATTGATAAAGTACTTCAATTTTCAACCAGCAAAAACCCAATGTTCAAACGTCTTCGCGGACTTTTTTCCAACGATCTCTCCATTGACCTTGGTACCGCCAACACCCTGATCTACATCCCCAGCCAGGGAATCGTGCTGAACGAGCCTTCCGTGGTGGCAATTCGAGAGGATCGCCTGCGGGGAAGCAAGACCATCGCTGCCGTCGGCCAGGAGGCCAAACAGATGCTCGGCAGAACCCCTGGCAACATCACTGCCATCCGTCCCCTCAAGGATGGTGTGATTGCGGACTTCACCGTCACCGAAAAAATGCTGCAGTTTTTCATCCACAAGGTGCATGAAAGCAAGCTGCTCAAGCCCAGCCCCAGGGTTCTGATCTGCGTCCCTTGCGGCTCGACCCAGGTGGAACGTCGCGCCATCAAGGAATCCGCACTGGGTGCAGGCGCCAGAGAAGTCTTTCTGGTGGAAGAACCGATGGCGGCAGCGGTCGGCGCAGGTTTGCCGGTGGGTGAACCCCGGGGCTCCATGGTACTCGACATCGGAGGCGGCACCTCCGAGGTGGCGGTCATCTCCCTCAATGGCATCGTGTATTCCGAATCGGTGCGTATCGGTGGTGACCGTTTCGACGAGGCCATCGTCAACTACGTACGGCGCAACTATGGCACTCTCATCGGTGAGGCCACTGCCGAGAGGATCAAACAAGAAATCGGCAGCGCTTATCCAGCCACAGAAGTGAGGGAAATCGAAGTGCGTGGCCGTAACCTGGCAGAAGGGATTCCCCGGGGTTTCACCCTCAACAGCAATGAAATCCTGGAGGCCCTTCAAGAACCTCTGGCAGGTATCGTTGGCGCGGTCAGAGTGGCCCTGGAACAGACGCCACCAGATCTGGGTGCCGATGTCGCCGAACGCGGTATCGTGCTCACCGGTGGCGGCGCCCTGCTCAGAGACCTGGATCAGTTGATCGCCGAGGAAACCGGGCTGCCGGTAGTGGTCGCCGACGATCCCATGACCTGTGTCGCCAGGGGCGGCGGGATGATTTTGGAACTCCTGGACGAAAAGGGCCCGGCCGCATTCTCGCTGGAATAGATTCCACCATTATTTCCAGGGAGGACTCCCCATCAAACTGATCTTCGCCCAGGGCCCTTCGCTCAATACCCGTCTGGCCTTGTGTCTGCTGTTTTCCTGCGCCCTGATGGTCACCGACCATCATCGCCGGCTAACCTGGATACACAAGGCCCTTTCCCTGGCGGTCTATCCGGTCCAGTGGCTGGCTGCATCGCCGATCGACATGGGCAACGCCCTGGTGGACACATTCAAAACCCGCAGTCTCTTACAGGCCGAGAACCATCGTCTCCAAATGGAAGTATCGCAATTGAAACAGCGCACTCTCAAATATGAGGCACTGCGCAAGGAAAATGATCGCCTGCGGGCCTTCCTGGACAATTCTTTCAAATTGGGCGAACAAATGCTGGTGGCCGAACTGGTTTCGGTCAACCTGGCTCCATTCGAACATCTGGTTTTGGTCAACAAGGGTAGTCATTTCGGGGTCCATGTAGGACAGCCGGTACTCAGTGTGGATGGCGTCGTAGGTCAAGTCATCCGGGTTTCCCCCGCCAATGCTGAGATCCTGCTGATCACCGATCCCAGTCATGCCATCCCGGTTCAGGTCAACCGAAACGGACTACGGGCGATCGCCGTGGGCAGCGGCCGCCTGGATGAGCTGGAAGTTCCCAACCTTCCCAACAATGCCGATATCCGGGCGGGGGATCTATTGGTGACTTCGGGACTGGGAGGGGTATTCCCGCAGGGCTATCCTGTCGCTGTGGTCACCGAGGTCAAATCCCGGGTTGGCAGACGCTTCGCCCTGATTACCGCCAAACCCAGCTCTGCATTGGATCGCATCCGGGAGGTATTGCTCACCTGGGGACAGAAGTCCCCGCAATCGTTCGTCCCGGCACCGGATCAGGGCATCCAACCAATGACAGATGAGCACTGATACCCGGCTCTATCTATCGATAGCACTCAGCCTGACTCTGGCGTTGGTCCTGTGCCTGTTGGCGTGGCCCACCTCCATCGCCATGTTCAATCCAGACTGGGTCCTGCTGGTCATGATGTATTGGTGCTTGACCAATCCCGAGCGTTTCGGAGTCGGGCTGGCATGGTTGACTGGTTTATGGGTCGACGCTGCAACGGGCCAACTGCTGGGGCAACATGGCTTGATCTATTCCCTGATCGCCTATATCTGCGTCCGTTTCCATACTCATCTGCGAGTCTTCCCTCTACTCCAGCAACTGGCCTTTGTGTTGCTCTTTCTGCTTTTCTCTCAACTGGTGATGTTCTTTATCGAAATTCTCCAGGGCAGACCTCCCTTCTCCTGGACCTACTGGCTACCTTCATTGACAGGAACTTTTGCCTGGCCACTCGTTCTGGCTGCTTGTAGTGCCTTGAAGTGGCGCCCACCGACACAGTACTGACCATGCCTCCCTTCCGTCTTAAAGACGCCGTTCACGAGAACCGCCTGATCGTCAACCGGATCACTGCGGCTTCGGCATTCGTCATCCTGTTGACTGCAGGCCTGATCGCCAGGCTGGTGTTTCTTCAGGTATTCGGGCATGAATACTACACCATGCTTGCCCATGACAACCGGGTCAAGATCTCCCCTCTCCCTCCGACACGTGGACTGATCTACGACCGCAACGGATTGTTGGTGGCCGAAAACGTTTCGGTCTATACCCTTGAGATCGTACCGGAACAGGTCGAAGACCTGGAAGATACCCTCCAGCGCCTGCAAGCCTTCTTGACCATTGATGAAGATGAAATCAGCCGTTTCAACAAGCTGATGAAACGCAACAAGCGATTTGAAAGCATTCCACTCAAATTACGCCTAACCGACGGGGAAGTGGCAAGGTTCGCGGTCAAGAGGCCGTTCTTCCATGGCGTCGACATTCACGCCCGGCTGGTACGCCATTATCCGTATGGCGCCCTGGTCTCTCATGTCGTGGGATATGTGGGCAGCATCAACGAACGGGAGTTGAAACGGCTCAACGTTGCCGAATACCGTGGCACCACTCACGTTGGCAAGGTGGGTGTCGAACACTCCTATGAAGCGATTCTCCACGGTCACACAGGTTATGCTGAAATCGAAACAAACGCCCGGGGACGGGAATTGAGGGTACTCAAGGAAACCCCGCCGCAACCTGGAGCCGATCTGCATCTGACCCTCGACATCGAATTACAGAAAATTGCCTATCAGGGCCTGGGTGAACACAATGGCGCTGTGGTTGCCATCGAGCCTTCTTCGGGCGATGTCCTGGTTCTGGCCAGCAAACCGGGATTCGATCCCAACGATTTCGTCTATGGCATCAGCGGGAAGGAGTACAGGGCGTTGCAGACCTCGCCCGACCGCCCCCTGTTCGACCGCACCTTGCGTGGACGCTATCCTCCGGGATCCACCATCAAGCCCTTCATCGGGTTGGCGGGCCTCGAGTACGGGGTACGAGACAGCCATACGGAAACCTATTGCCCCGGTTTCTATCAGCTCCCCGGGGTTTCCCACCGTTACCGCGACTGGAAAAGATGGGGACATGGCCACGTCGATCTCGCCATGGCCATCGTTCAGTCCTGTGATGTGTATTTCTACGACCTCGCCCACGACCTGGGAATCGACCGGATACACGATTTTCTGCATCAATTCGGATTTGGCCAGCGCACTGGCATCGACATCTCTGGGGAAAAATCCGGATTACTGCCCTCACGCGCATGGAAACGTCGCGCTCGCAAACAACCCTGGTATCCCGGTGAGACCCTGATCACCGGCATCGGCCAGGGATTTCTCCAGGTGACACCGCTACAATTGGCCCGATCCGTGGCCATACTGGCCAATCGCGGAACCCTCATCTCCCCCCATGTGGCTGCCTACACCGTGAGCGGGGGAAAATCGGTCCCCTGGGGCAAGGCCGAAACGCAAGAAAAGATCAAACTCTCCCCACGAAACCTGCAGACCATCATCGATGCCATGATTGCAGTGGTTCACAGCCCACGTGGTACTGCCCGCCGTATCGGGCAGGGGATCGAATTCAAAATTGCCGGCAAAACCGGAACGGCTCAGGTATTCACTGTCAAACAGGAGGAAGAGTATCGGGCGGAAAAACTGGCCAAGAAACTGCATGATCACGCCCTGTTCATCGCCTTCGCCCCTGCAGACGATCCCAAGATCGCTGTGGCGGTGATTGCCGAACACGCAGGCCACGGCGGCTCGGTGGCCGCCCCGATTGCTCGACGAATCATCGAGAAATATCTGGAGCAACCATGATCGCCAGCGTACCTCATTTGTCCTCACGTCCCCAAAGCCTGTGGCAACGTATTCACCTCGATCCGGTCCTGCTCAGCGGACTGGTGATATTGGCAGGTATCGGCCTGCTGGTGCTGTACAGCGCGGCGGATGGCAATATGGTCATGGTTTATAAACAAGGGATCAGGCTGGGAATCGCCTTTGGGATCATGGGGCTGATCGCCCAAATTCACCCCCGCACTTTCTACCGCTGGGCCCCTTATTTCTATGCTGGAGGAATCATTCTCCTCATTGCGGTACTGGTACTGGGAGACATCGGTAAGGGCGCCCAGCGTTGGCTCGATCTTGGAATCATTCGTTTCCAACCATCGGAATTCGTCAAGATCTTCACGCCCATGCTGGTGGCAAGATTCCTGTCACAAAATCCTCTACCGCCACAAATGAAAACCATCGCCCTGGCCGGTGGCTGGATCCTTCTCCCCACTCTGCTGATTGCAAAACAACCGGACCTTGGTACCGCGCTGCTGGTGGCCAGCGCCGGTTTCGCAGTGCTGTTTTTTGCCGGGATTCCCTGGCGGCTTCTGGGAATACTGGCGGCTGCAGGGCTGGCGGCAATGCCGGCTCTGTGGTTTCTCTTGCACGACTATCAGCGAGATCGCCTGTTGATGTTCCTGAATCCGGAGCAGGATCCCCTTGGACGCGGTTACCACACCATTCAGGCCAAGATCGCCATCGGTTCCGGTGGGTTGTGGGGCAAGGGTTGGCTGGAGGGCACCCAATCCCACCTGGCATTCCTGCCCGAACCCCATACCGATTTCATCTTCGCCGTCTGGGCCGAGGAGTTTGGGCTGCTGGGCTGCATTGCCATGTTGATCCTGTATCTGGCCATCATTGCCCGCGGTTTTTTTATGGCCCTGCAGGCTCAGGATTCTTTCAGCCGCTTGTTCGGGGCGGGCCTGTCACTGACCTTTTTCGTTTATGTATTCGTCAACATCGGCATGGTCATAGGAATATTGCCTGTGGTCGGCGTTCCCCTGCCATTGGTCAGTTATGGCGGAACCTCCATGGTCACAGTGATGGCTGGCTTTGGTATCATGATGTCTCTTTATACTCACCGCAGACTGGTGCCTTCTTGATGAACACCCTCATCCGCCTTATTGCATTGCCATTGGTGATGGCCAGCGGTTGGGCCCCGGCGTTATCCCTGGATGAACACCCCAAGGCCCATCAATTTATCCAACAAATGGCGAAAACCCACGGTTTCGAGGTCGCCTATCTCACCGAGGTCCTGAACGATGCCCGGATCAAACAAAACATCCTCAAAGCCATCCAAAGACCTGCAGAGGCCAAACCCTGGTATCAGTACCGCAAGATCTTCCTGACCGAGCGCCGTATCGACGATGGCGTCAAGTTCTGGCAACGCCATCGTGAGATCCTCGACCAGGTACAGCAGAGTTACGGAGTCTCACCAGAAATCGTCGTTGCCATCCTGGGGGTAGAAACCCTGTACGGGGCCCGTACCGGTTCCTTCCGGGTGCTTGACGCCCTCTCCACCCTGGCTTTCGGCTATCCAAAGCGCGCCGATTTCTTCCGCAGCGAACTGGAGCAGTTTCTCCTGCTCAGCCGCGAGGAGGATCTCGACCCCCGTGTTCCGGAAGGATCCTATGCCGGGGCGATGGGATGGCCGCAGTTCATGCCCTCGAGCTACCGTCACTATGCCGCCGATTTCGACGGTGACGGCAAGCGTGACATCTGGAACAATCCTGGCGATGTCATCGCCAGCGTGGCCAACTACTTCTCCCGCCACGGCTGGAAGAAGGGTCAGCCTATCGCCTCACGCCTGCCCGAATCGGCCACCCCTTTCGCCGACAAAACCCTCAAGGCCAAATACACCCTGGGTGAATTGCAGGCCAACGGATTGAGTTCGTTGCCAAAGGAACACGAGCCATCCCTTAAGGTCAATGTCATTTCGCTGGAGGGAGAAAACTCCCCGGAGAACTGGCTGGGCTTTGAGAATTTCTATGTCATCACCCGTTACAACCATAGCCCCCTTTATGCGATGGCGGTGTATCAACTGAGCAAAGAAATCAAGCGACGCATGGACAAGATGGCGGCAGAATGAAACGTTGCGTTTCAGTACCCGAAAGCTATACCCCCAGGAGGGGCGCAATCCCATACGGCCTATTGGGTGGGCTGCTGGCTCTGATCGCGGGCTGCAGTTCCCAGCCAGGGGACGGTCCTCCGGACCACCCCATCGATGTCAGCACGATTCCTGACGCCGTGCCCATATTCGAGCCACGAAGTCGCGCCGCCAACCCGGATTCCTACGTGGTTCTCGGTAAAAGATACCATGTGATGAAGGAAAGCCACGGTTTCGTCCAAAGGGGGATCGCTTCCTGGTATGGTCGGAAATTCCATGGTCAGGCGACAGCCAGCGGAGAAATCTATGACATGTTCTCGATGACCGCTGCTCACAAGACCTTGCCCATTCCCAGTTACGTCCGAGTCACCAATCTGGAAAACGGGCGCAGGATCGTGGTCAAGGTCAATGACCGGGGACCTTTCCACGAAGGCAGAATCATCGATTTGTCCTATGTCGCTGCGGTCAAGCTTGGGGTCAACAGAACGGGTACCGCACCTGTGGAGATCGAGCTGGTCGAGCCCGAATGCAGTGCACCCCGGGCAAAGGAGATCTTTCTCCAGCTTGGCGCATTCAGTGATCTGGTCAACGCCAAACGCCTGATGGCACAGTTGAACCAGGCCAACCTGCCCAAGCCCCTTATCCAGTCATCGCAGCTCCATGGACAAAAGCTCTTCCGCGTCCGGATCGGCCCCCTGGAAACACAAGATCAACTGGACGAGCTAGCCAGACAATTACGTGAACAAGGCTTCAAACCCACTGTGGTCTACAACAACTGAATCGATTCAATGGTTATGACATCAACAACATTTTTCATCGCATCCCTTTGGACTCTGACTCTTTGGCTGACCGCCCTTCCCAGCCACGCCATCACTCCGCCACCTCCGAAGCTGTCGGCCAAAAGCTATTTTCTGATGGATTTTGATAGCGGCAAGGCGTTGGTGGAGCATAACGCCGACCAGCGGATGCCGCCTGCCAGTCTGACCAAGATCATGACCGTCTATTCCGTCTTCAAAGAACTGGAACGCGGCAGCCTGAGCCTCAATGATCAGGTGACCGTCAGTAAGAAGGCCTGGAAGGCACCAGGATCGCGCATGTTTATCGAGGTCGATAAAAAAGTTTCAGTGGAGGATCTGCTCAAAGGCGTCATCATCCAGTCTGGCAACGATGCGAGTATAGCCTTGGCCGAGCACATCGCCGGGGACGAACACACATTCTCCGAACTGATGAATCAGCATGCCCAGCGCCTGGGCTTGAAGAACACTCATTACGTCAACAGCACAGGGCTGCCGGATCCGGATCATTACACCACCGCCCGCGACTTGGCGCTGTTGACCCAGACCTTGATTGCCGAATTCCCCCAATACTATGCCTGGTTCAAGATCAAAGAATTCACCTTCAATGGCATCACCCAGCACAATCGCAACCGCCTGTTGTGGCGCGATTCCAGTGTCGATGGAGTCAAGACGGGGCATACGGAGGAAGCCGGCTATTGTCTGGTCGCCTCAGCTTATCGGGACCCTATGCGGCTGATATCCACGGTCATGGGCACCGAGAGTGAAAACGCCCGCGCCAGTGCCTCCCAGGCATTGCTGAATTACGGCTTCCGTTTTTATACCACCCGCAAGGTTGCCGACAACGGCGAGCCGCTACAGGAAGTGCGTATCTACAAAGGATCCATCGAAAACCTGCCGGTGGGAATCATCGAGCCACTCTATGTAACCATCCCCAAGGAAATGGAAAACAAACTCTCCACCCAGGTGGAGATCGATCCCTGGATCACCGCCCCGGTCAAAAAGGGTCAGGAACTGGGCATCTTGAATGTGCGTCTGGGCAATAAATCCATTCTGGAACATCCTGTCGTCTCCCTGGAGGATGTAGGTGAGGGGGGGCTGGTGCACAGAGTGCTGGACGAAGGCTGGCTGCTGATCGAACAATGGAGAAACCGGCCGGATGAGTGATTCGATTGCCTATCTCAATGGCAGTTTCCTGCCACTGAGCAAAGCCAGGATATCGGTACTGGATCGTGGTTTCCTGTTCGGTGACGGGGTGTACGAGGTCATCC
>JALVSV010000366.1:0-9002 GCA_027024125.1 Methylothermaceae bacterium
TGCCAGGTGGCACCGGAAGCTGTGCCCGCAAATCTTGAGGCGGTCCAACGGGCGATTGTTGATCGCCTTTGAAATGCCGTGGATGGGTAAACCCACCCGTGGATGCGGGACGACAAGTGTTTCGTAATGGCTGGGGGTGGCTGCCCACATTCGGGTGGTTGAATGCGTAAGAAGAAAATCATCGAACGTCCTTTCTCTACCTACAGGCATACTCTTCCACCCCATCTCCACCCTGTTCTTGCCCGCGTCTATTTGGCCCGCGGCATCCGTTCCTCCGAAGATCTCGATTATGCCTTGCAACGATTGCCTTCCCCTTGGTCCCTGGGTGGGATCGATGCCATGGCAGAACGACTGGCAGATGCGATCGAGCTGGGTAAACGGATCGTCATCGTGGGGGACTACGATGCGGATGGCGCGACCGCGTGCGCTCTGGCAGTTTCGGGGCTGCAGGCTCTGGGGGCAGGGCAGGTGGGTTTCATCGTCCCAGACAGATTCCGTCACGGTTACGGGCTGTCACCCGCTTTGGTGGATGCGGCCCTTTCACTGTCCCCAGATATATTGGTGACAGTGGACAATGGGATCACCAGCTGCGCCGGGGTGGCGGCAGCCAAGGCAGCCGGTCTCGACGTTCTGATCACCGACCACCATTTGCCTGGGGATGAACTGCCAGCGGCCGATGCCATCGTCAATCCCAATTTGCCGGAAGATGATTTTCCCTCCAAAGCATTGGCCGGTGTGGGGGTGATGTTCTATGTGCTCACTGCCCTCAGAGCCAAATTGCGGGAAAGAGGCTGGTTCGAGAAGACGGGTCTGGTAACGCCAAACCTGGGGGCGTTCCTTGATCTGGTTGCGCTTGGAACCGTTGCCGATGTGGTGCCGCTGGATGGTGTCAATCGCATTCTGGTTCATCAGGGATTGCAAAGGATACGAAACGGCCGCTCCCGGCCAGGTATCCAGGCATTGGTGGAGGTTTCCGGGAGAAATCCCAGGGACTTGGTCGCTGCAGATCTGGGGTATGCTCTGGGCCCTCGTCTTAATGCCGCCGGCCGTTTGGAAGACATGGCTTTGGGGATTCGCTGTCTACTGGCCGAAGGTGGTGACGAGGCAAGAATATTGGCGCTCAAATTGGATTCACTCAACCGGGAACGACGTGAAATCGAAGCGCAAATGCAGGCCGAGGCCCTACGCTATTTGGATTCTGATCTATTGGAAGGACAAGCTGCGGCAGGGGTTTGTCTGTTCGAACCAGGATGGCACGAAGGGGTGATCGGAATCCTGGCGTCTCGGATCAAGGAGCGGCTGGGGAAACCCGTGATTGCATTTGCGGAAGGTGAGAGTGGGACTTTGAAGGGGTCGGCAAGGTCCATTCCCGGCCTCCATATCCGGGATATCCTGAGCGAAATCGATGCGAGCAGGCCAGGCTTGTTGCAACGTTATGGCGGGCATGCGATGGCCGCAGGGCTGACCTTGCGCCGCAGCGATTACGATACATTCACCGCCTTGTTTTCCGAAAAGGTGGCAGCATCGTTACAGGGCATGGACGGTGATCAGGTCATCACCACCGACGGTATCTTGTCTGCCGATGACATATCCCTGGGGCTGGCAGAGTCCCTGCGGAAGGGGGGGCCTTGGGGGCAAGGTTTTCCTGAACCTTTGTTTTATGGCGATTTCCCCGTCATCAAAAGCCGCATTGTGGGGGAACGGCACTTGAAAATGACCCTCAGATCCCCTGCTGGATTTCCGCTGGATGCGATCGCCTTTGCTCTGGAAGATCCAGTCAGCTGGCTGTCCTGCGCTCAAATGCGTCTGGCCTATCAGTTGGATGTCAACGAGTACCGGGAGCGCAGAAGCGTACAGTTGAAGGTGGATTATATGGAGCCACTGAGATGAAAGTCGACAGCGGGGAAATCCGCAGGTTCCTGGCCGAAGATGTTGGCTCTGGTGACGTGACTGCCCTGATCATTCCAGAAAACACGGGTGCCTTGGCCACGGTGATCACCCGTGAGAATATCATCGTCTGTGGCCGTGACTGGTTCGAAGCGGTTTTCACTACTCTGGATCCAAGGTGTGAGGTAATCTGGCAGGTAGAGGAAGGTCAGAAGGTCTTGGCTGGAACACAATTATGCCGGCTGAATGGTCCAGCCAGGTCCTTGCTCACTGGGGAGCGTACTGCCCTCAATCTCCTCCAGACTCTTTCTGGAACCGCCACCCTTTGCCGTCAGTATGCCGATGCTGTGGCAGGTACTGGTACAGTGGTACTGGATACCAGAAAGACCATTCCGGGGCTGAGAAAACTGCAGAAATATGCCGTCAAGGTCGGTGGCTGCGAGAATCACAGGTTCGGCCTGTATGACGGAATCCTGATCAAGGAAAACCATATCGTCGCTGCAGGCTCGATTGCACAAGCGGTCCAAAGGGCCAGGGAATTGAAGACAGGATTGTCAGTCGAGGTCGAAGTGGAATCATTGGCCGAACTTAATCAGGCCCTCGATGCAGGCGCGGATATCGTCCTGCTCGACAATTTTCCCCTGGAGTGGTTACGAAAGGCGGTCGAAATTGGCGCAGGCAGGGCTTTGCTGGAGGCTTCCGGCAACATTGAACTCAGCAATATCCGCCAGATCGCGGAGACAGGGGTGGACAGAATTTCCATTGGTTCCCTGACTAAAAACCTGCAAGCGGTGGATTTGTCCATGCGGATAGAGCTGATTGGGTAAAATGCTCGGATGGACCTCCTAAACAGTCTGTCGCGCAGTTTCATTTTTCCGCTGTTTGTCCTGACTTCAGCAGTTCTGGTCATTGTGGCGTGGTGGTTCCCCAACCTTCTTTCCTGGTTTGCCTCGCCATGGATGGGTGGGTTGGGAGTCGTAGCGATTCTGGCTACGCTATGGGCTCGTTGGAAGGGGCGTCTGTCACAACGGCTGGGATATGACCTGTTTCTTTGGGGGACTTTGTGGTGCTGGCTGGCCTATTGGTTTCCACTGTATGGCCCGGAGGGCCTTGTTTTCCGGACTTACCCCATCTTTTTCCTGGTGCTGGACATCACGATGAGCAATATCATTTCGGCACACAAGGAAAAGATGACAGTGGAAGAGCATCGGCTTCTTGCACAATTGGCCGTTCAATGGTGGTTCAATAGCAAATTACTTGCGGCTGTTGTCCTGGTGGCCTTGAGTATTCCTGGCCATTATCTGGTCTATCCGGCCGTCGTGGGTATGCTCATGCTCCGCATGGCCCTCGAGCAGGCATTGGCTCCCAAATAAGTTTTAACGTGGAGGCCGAAATCGGTTCTCAGCACAACGGTTACTTCCAGAGAGGTTGAGCAGGGGTCGCACCCGGCTGGGTCATGTGACGTGGTTCACATTTGCTAGACTTCCATTCATTAACGTTGGAACTGGGTGGCACGATGCAATGTGACCGGAAACGGGTGGCTTTACCAGGTGCTGTGGAAGTCGTGTGGCATCTGCGATCTCATGGTCGTGGACGAAGAGCATGGAAACAGGGGTAGGTGAGTGCCGATTGAGATGATCAACGGCATAAGTTCCCCTGTCGTGGCAGCTGTCTGGTATTCCCCGGCAAGCCAATATGCTGTCATCGAGTGGAACTGGATACTAAGCGAGGATGTCTTGAGGGTAGGCGTCGGCATGCTGGTTCTCCTGGCCATGAGTCTGTATGTGATCCTGAAAAGGCCCCGTCATCCTGCTTGGGGGGTGTTGTTTGTCGTTCTGGGTGCCGAACTGACTCTGACTTTCACCATACCGTTGCTGTTTCCCCACTGGCCCCGTCTGCAGCAGGAACTGCTGAATATCCTGTTACTTGGGGTGTTTGTGGCTCCTCTCGCCTATCGGCTCCATATTCATCAGCAGGAGAGGAGGCGTATCAGGGAAAGAATGAGGCGTCATGCCGAGACACAGGAGATTCTGAATCAACTGTTGGTTGTCCGGGTGTCCGAGCTGACGCTGCATCGTCTGCTCGAACATGCCCTGGATTTAGTGCGTAAATTGCCATGGCTTCCCTTGCAGGAGCCGTGTGGGATCTTTCTCTATCGGGAAGACAGGGGGGTACTGGAACTCATCGTGCACCAAAACCTCCACAGTCAAGTGGTGTCCATGTGCCGGGAGGTTGTTTTGGGAAGGTGTCTCTGTGGCCAGGCTGGGTATACCCGGGAAATCCAGTACGCTGCCTGTATCGATGAGCGCCATGAAAACCGTTTCGAGGGTATGCCGCCCCACGGTCACTATAACGTGCCGTTATGCCTGGATGACAAGCTCGTAGGGGTCATGGTGTTATACCTGAATCATGGCCACGCCAGACAGGAGGATGAGATCGCCTTTCTGAAGGCGTTTGGATCCACACTGGCGTTATTGATCGATCGCTGGAGAAAATCTGAAATGATTCAGCGACTTGCCTTCTACGATCCTTTGACCAGATTGGCCAACCGAACCTTGCTCGAAGATCGCTTCCACCTGGTGCAGGCCCAGGCCCGACGGGCTGGGAATAAGTTTGCCTTGCTGTTTCTGGATCTCGACAACTTCAAATCCATCAACGACACCCTGGGCCACAGTCAGGGTGACTTGTTGTTGAAAGAGGTGGCGCGACGATTGCGAAGTTGTGTGCGTGAAAGTGATACGGTCGCCAGGCTGGGGGGTGACGAGTTTATCATTCTTCTGTCCTCGCTGGGGGGGGCCAGTAAGCTGATCATTCAGGATTTAGGGAAGGTGGCAGAAAAAATCATTTCTGAGATCACCAAACCCATCTTATTGTTGGGCCAGGAGTTCCATGTCGGCGCCAGTATTGGTATCGCCTGTTATCCCAATGATGGTTTGACCTTGAACAAGTTGTTGCAGGCTTCAGATACCGCCATGTATCAGGCCAAGAAGAAAGGGCGTGGACAGTATCAATTTTATACCCAGTCGATGAATTTGAGGTTGAAGCACCGCTTGGAGATTGAGAGGATGCTGCATCGGGCTCTCCAGGACGATCAGTTTTATCTGCTCTATCAGCCCCAGTTCGAAATTGCCAGTGGCAGGATTGTTGGTGCCGAAGCTTTGATTCGTTGGCAACACCCTGAAAAGGGACAGCTGTCACCGCTGGATTTCATTCCGGTTGCAGAAAGCAACGGCTTCATCGTCGAACTGGGCCGGTGGGTCCTCAGAGAGGCCTGCCGGCAGAAAGCCAGGTGGAACCAAGCGAATTTGTGCTGGAACCTTCAGCATCTGGCGATCAACGTATCGTTACGTCAGCTGCAATCGATCGATTTTGTTCCAGCCCTGGAACAAATTCTGGAAGAAACCGGGGTCAGGCCGAATGAACTGGAGCTGGAGGTCACAGAATCGGTTTTTATTCGCCGGGGGGACAAAGATCTGAGCAGAAATTTCGATTTGCTCAAGAATCAGGGCATTCGTCTGGCAATGGATGACTTTGGAACCGGTTATTCCTCTTTGGGAAGGTTAAAACACTTTCCCATCGATACTCTCAAGATCGATCGTTCCTTCATCCGGGATCTGACCATCGATCCCAACGATGCATCCATCACCCGTGCCATCATTGCTCTCGGCCACAGTCTCAGCTTGAAGGTGTTGGCTGAAGGGGTAGAGACGGAGGAGCAGTTTGTGTTTCTCAGACAATTGGGGTGCGACTGGATGCAGGGTTTCTATGCGGGCCGACCCATGCCGCCCCAGAAGTTGGTGGAACTATGGTCCGATGCACCCCCCTTCGTTGGAGAGGGGCAGAATCACGGGGTCGCCTGAAAGGCGTCGCGAATCCAGTTCACCTCGAACTCCTTACCGGCTGGGGTCAAGGCGACAACGTCGAAGCGCGTGGCAGAATCAACGGCATGATGACATAGATAATGTTGAGCGCTTTGAATCAAACGTCGTTGCTTGCCCGGGTCGATGCTGGCCAGGGCCCCTCCATATCGCGGATTGCTGCGTAGCCTGACTTCCACGAATACCAAGGCGCATCCGTCGCGCAAGACCAGATCGATTTCACCACCGCGCCAGCGATAGTTGCGGGTCACCAGTTTCAACCCTTTCTGTTGGAGATAATTCAAAGCATAAGCTTCGGCCTTTTGGCCACGACTCAGGTGTTCAGGGTGAGATTTCATCGGACTGGGGCGGTTGAGCTGAGATCTCAGGTGCCAAACCATAGATGACCGGGACCCCTTGTTGAAATTTTGCGCAGGTCATTTGACGTTTTATCCAGCCGTGAACGTCGACCCGAAGTTTTCCCGTGGCGCCGGGGAATCTTTCGTAGTCTCCCACAAGGAGGGTGAAGGGAAGATGATAGGCGTCCATGCCCAAGGCCGCCAGGCGGAGATAGGAACCAGAATGGACGCCATAGTCAGCCTCGAAAAGATTGACCGGTGGGGCGGATTCATAGTCACCGCCGAGTAACCAGGGTATGTCACAGAAATGGATGCCTTCCAGATCCTGATCCCATTTCTGGTTAGGGTGGCCTTCATAGATATCGCGGGTGGCATAGACCGGCAAATAATCCGCTCTATGAAAGATCATCTGGGGACGGATCAGACGGCCCTGCCTGGGATTTGCCTGAAGAAACAGGAAATCAGCATCCCGGCGAATCCTGGGTTCGAAGTGGATTTCCCACACCACCTTGCGTAGGCGTTGAAACCGACGCTGGCTTTCATCGATGTTGAGCAGTCGGCGAATGGGCTGGGAGAAATCGGTTGCAGCAGGGTCGTAATGCTGAATCTCCAGCACCTCTCCACCCAACGTCTCCCAATATTCATGCAAGCGTTTTTCGACACGGCTTCCCAAAGGGGAGTCGGGAACCAGTGCCAACATGCTTTGATGTTCATGCAGCCATGCACTGGCCAAAGACTGTTCCACCGCTTCTTCCGGCGGCAGAGCCAATTGATAGAGTCCCGGTCTGGAGAGTTCCTCAATCCGGTTGAATGCCAGAATGGGGGGGGTGAATTCTTCCAGATGGGACAATCGTTCCAGGCTGGCTTTCTGCAAAGGGCCAAGGATTACCTCTGCTCCTTGTTCCGATGCCTGCCGGTAGAGTATCGCTGGATCCTCGGAAGAGGTATCGTATGCAATCAAGTCGGGATGATAGGTGCTGGAAGGAAGCATGCGCACCGCTTCTATTCCCAGGCGAATGGCCTCTGCGGCAGTCTGATAAGGTCCGGAAGAGGGGAGAAACAGTGCCATGCGCTGAGGGGGTGTCAGAGTCGGTTGGCGTGCGGGAAGGACCTTTTCCAGGAAACGCCCACGGTTGGCGGGGTGATAAGGATAGCGCGCCTGCCATTGGGCAAGGGAACTGTCCAGCTCATATGAACGGTAAGGATGAGAGCGCAGAATCCTGGCCAACTCGACCCAACCTGCCAAATCCTGGTTAGGCGTTGCGCCGATATCGTCCAACGTAGACTCAGGAAGCAGCATTAATGCTTCCAGAATCGCCCGGTTGTTGTCTTCCACCTCTTGTGGATTTTGCAATAATGGGCCCAGCTGGATGCGTTCGTGGATACTGGCCACCAGCTTTCCCTGAAGGGTGAAAGTTTGGGCCCTGAGTTCGAGGTAACGCTTCCGGAGTGGGGCAGGAATCTGCTCGGGGCGTAATTGTTGCAGATGTTTCCAGGAGATTTCGGGCTGCCCTGCTTCCAATGCCACCCGCGCCTGAAGCAAGTGGAAGAATACGCGTTCTGGCGGTGGCAGGGGACTTGGATCGATGCTTTGCAGAATCTGTCTGGCGGTGTCTGTTTCACCTGCATAGATCCAGGCATCGGCTGACCGAAGCAGATAACTGGAACGCTGGTTTCCAGGAGACACCTGCGCCGCCTTTTGATAGGCTTCGGCTGCCTGTTGGAACCTCCCGGACCGGTACAACCCCCTGGCCTGGTGTGCCCAATTGGCTTCTGCCGGTATGGTCTCCTTGGGAGGTGGGGCACAAGCCACCAGCAATGCACAGGTCACCAGAAGTCCCCATGGAAACCTGAACCATGACAGGGACTCCCGTCCCATCAGACTTCCAGCCCCTTGCCTCCCCAGAATCTGGCCCAGGTGCGACGCCCGGGTGTAGGACGTTCCTCTAGTGGGACGTATGGACGCTTGGGCTGCCCGACGTACAGCTGACGGGGGCGCCCGATTCTGGTTTCAGGGTCGGAAATCATCTCCTTCCAGTGAGCGACCCAACCCACGGTCCGCCCGATGGCGAACAAGACCGTGAACATATGAGTGGGAAATCCCATGGCACGCAACACGATTCCGGTGTAGAAATCGACATTGGGATAGAGTTTCTTCTCGATGAAGTATTCATCTTGAAGCGCAATGCGTTCCAGTTCCATGGCCAGCTTCAGAAGTGGATCATCCTTGTGCCCCAGCGCCTCAAGGACTTCGTGGGTGGTTTGACGCATGATTTCGGCGCGGGGATCGTAGTTCTTGTAAACCCGGTGTCCGAATCCCATCAAGCGGAAAGGATCGTTCTTGTCCTTGGCGCGTTGAATGTATTCAGGGATTCTTTTTACATCGCCGATCTCGGTCAACATCTTCAAGACCGCTTCGTTGGCACCCCCGTGAGCAGGGCCCCACAGGGAAGCGATCCCGGCGGCAATGCAGGCAAACGGGTTGGCACCGGAAGAGCCTGCCAGGCGCACTGTGGAGGTGGAGGCATTCTGTTCATGATCGGCATGCAGGATCAGGATTTTATCCAGGGCCCTGACTACGATGGGATCGGCCTGATAGTCTTCTGAAGGGACCGAGAAAGTCATATAGAGCAGGTTCTCGGCAAAGCTGAATTCGTTGCGTGGATAGACGAATGGCCTTCCTATGGTGTAACGATAGGCATAGGCCCCGATAGTAGGCATCTTGGCAATGATCCGGTAGGCTGCCAGCATTCGTTGTTCAGGATCGGTGATGTCGGTGTTGTCGTGATAGAAAGCCGACAGAGCACCCACCACTCCCACCATGATGGCCATGGGGTGCGCATTGCGGGTGAAGCCACGGAAAAAATGCATCAACTGGTCGTGAAGCAGGGTGTGGCGT
>JALVSV010000366.1:9012-11359 GCA_027024125.1 Methylothermaceae bacterium
ATACAGCAAAATTCCCTGATTGCCGTCGATATAGGTAATAGCGGATTTGCAGGAAGCCGTGGAGGTAAAGCCAGGGTCGAATGTCAGTACCCCCGAGGTGCTGTAGAAATTACGGATGTCGATGGCCGGCGGGCCCTGCGTACCCTGAAGCAGGGGTTGTTGATACGTTTGGCCACTACGCTCGTCAATGAGGGTGAAGTGGTCCTTCGGGGCGTTATTTTGTGTCATGAAAAATCCCTGTCAACAATCAGCGGTGTAATCTGCTTAGATTACCATGAAAACATGGGAATGAAAGCTACCCGAAGTTGTCCCAATAAACGCTGTATAATAACCGGTTTTTTCGCATCTTGCCTTTCATGAGCAAACAAATCCAGGAAATCCAGAAACGCCGAACATTTGCCATCATCTCCCATCCAGACGCAGGCAAGACCACGCTGACTGAAAAACTGCTACTGTTTGGCGGTGCGATCCAGTTGGCTGGAGCGGTCAAAGGACGCAAAGCTTCACGTCATGCGACCTCCGATTGGATGGAGATGGAAAAACAGCGGGGCATCTCGGTGACCACTTCGGTAATGCAGTTCGAGCACACGGGTTGTCTGATGAATCTGCTCGATACCCCGGGCCACGCCGATTTTTCCGAGGACACCTACCGGACGCTGACGGCGGTCGATTCGGCGCTGATGGTGATCGACAGCGCCAAGGGGGTGGAGGAACGGACCATCAAGTTGATGGAAGTCTGCCGCTTGCGCGATACCCCGATCATTACCTTTGTCAACAAACTGGACCGGGAGGGGCGCGATCCCATCGAGCTGTTGGACGAGATCGAGTCAGTATTGAAAATTCAGTGCGCGCCTATGACCTGGCCCATTGGTATGGGCAAGCGTTTCAAGGGTGTCTATCACCTTTATGAGGATGCGGTGCACCTGTTCGATCCCCGTCACAGCGACCGGGTGGTTCGTGGAGAAGTGATCGAAGGTCTGGACAATCCTGCTTTGGACCAACACTTGGGCGAACAGGCAGAGGAACTGCGTGAAGAAATCGAACTGGTGCGTGGTGCCAGCCACCCGTTCGATCATGGGGCCTATTTAAAAGGTCAGCAGACCCCGGTTCTGTTTGGATCTGCCATCAACAACTTCGGGGTGCTGGAGTTGCTGGATACCTTTTCCACCTATGCACCACCCCCCCAGCCCAGGCAGGCGATAGAGCGTCCGGTGTCACCGGATGAGCCCAAGTTCAGCGGTTTCGTTTTCAAGATTCAGGCCAATATGGATCCCCAGCACCGGGACCGGATTGCGTTTATCCGTATTTGCTCGGGCCAATACAAAAAGGGAATGAAACTCTTTCAGGTTCGTACCGGCAAGCAGGTGACCATCGCCAACGCCCTCACGTTTCAGGCAGCCAGCCGCCAGCACGTGGAGGAAGCCTGGCCTGGTGATATCATCGGGCTCTACAACCATGGCACCATCCAGGTGGCAGATACCTTCACCCAGGGGGAGAGGCTCAAATTTGGCGGGATTCCCTATTTCGCACCGGAGCTTTTCCGCCGGGTGGTGTTGAAAGATCCCCTCAAGGCAAAGGCACTCCACAAGGGGTTGGTTCAGCTCAGTGAAGAAGGGGCGACCCAGGTGTTCAGGCCGCTCAAGAACAACGATATGATTCTGGGGGCGGTGGGTGTATTGCAGTTCGACGTCACTGCCTTCCGTCTCAAGAGCGAGTACAACGTGGAATGCAGTTACGAAGCGGTCAACGTGAATTGCGCCCGTTGGATCGAGTGCGATGATGCCAAAATGCTCGAAGAGTTCAAACGCAAGAACTTCGAATATCTGGCCGAAGATGGCGGCGGCTTCCTGGTGTATCTGGCGCCAACCCGGGTGAATCTGCAACTGGCCGAGGAACGTTGGCCGGATGTGAAGTTCAACGCGACCCGGGAATTGTAAGTTTGGGGGCGACCGGATTCGCCCCCAAATCCTTAGAGCTAGTGGAGTATTCACGGCGGAGGAAGGGGTTACAGAACTGTCAGGGGGAAATCATGGAAATGCGCATGGCGATTGCGCATTGCTTACATCAAGAAGCCCATAGCGCCAATTGTTCAATCGAATTGGCGGCACAACTAATGACAACTTACCCGTTTGGTCAACGATGTGTGCCAAGTCTGCAACAAGATTGGCCGTGGCTGTTTGCCAAACGCCGCCGGGATGACAGCCTGGCCAACTTTTCTCTCACCTTCGTCGAATGTGCCGAGTTCAACAGCACCCGCGTAATAAAAGGTGGGTGCCTTTTCTGCCTTGCCCTCACAAGGGTATGCGTATAATATATGCGCATCATACCTATCGCCACGGGATGAGGA
>JALVSV010000367.1 GCA_027024125.1 Methylothermaceae bacterium
GTTTACCCTGACCCCGCTCAAGCCGGAACTGAAGAAACTCAATCCCGCCTCTGGAATCAAAAAGATCTTTTCTCTCAAGAATCTGCTCGAGTTTCTCAAATCTATCCTCAAGATCGTTTTTTTAACTGTGTTGCTGTGGCTGCTGATACGGGGGTTTCTGGATGCCATCCTCAAGCTCCCACGATGTGGCCTGTCCTGCCTGCCGGTGCTCATCGGGCAATTGATGATGCGGATCGCCTTGTATTCCGGGGCGGCTTTCATTGTGATCGCCGTCGCCGATTATGCCTTCCAGAAACGGCAATATCTCAAAAAACTGATGATGACCAAGGAGGAGGTCAAACGGGAATACAAGGAATCGGAGGGGGATCCGATGATCAAGAGCAAAAGGCGCCAGTTGCACCGCGAACTGATGACCAACAACATGTTGCAGAATGTACGCCGGGCCTCGGTGGTGGTCACCAACCCCACCCGTATCGCCGTGGCCCTGATCTATGACGGCGAAGAGACTCCACTTCCTCTGATTGCCGCCAAGGGGGAAAATCTTCTGGCGCGAAGGATCATCGAAATCGCCCGCGAGGAAGGAATCCCGGTGATGGAAAATGTACCCTTGGCGCGAGCCCTGCATCAAAACGGAGAGATCGACCGTTACATTCCTTCGGATCTGATCGAGCCGGTTGCCGAGGTGCTTCGCTGGGTGCAATCGCTACAGGCACGCTGATGGCGGTGGGGCAATGGCGGTTGGGTGCCCGATTGTCCGAATTGGCAACACTGCATCGGGAGGTGGCTTCATTCGTTTCCCACAACGGTTTGTGTAAAAAACTGGGTGGTGAATTGTCGCTGGTGCTGGAGGAATGGTTCGTCAATGTGGTCACCCATGGGTTGAAAAGCAGGGACCGGCCAGTGATCGAGATCACCCTTCGGTTGGAAGGTGAGTGGCTGTTTCTCCTGCTCAAGGACAATGGTATTCCCTTCGATCCCTGGCAGGTCGCTTCACCGGATATTTTGACTTCTCTCCATGAACGCCCGGTCGGAGGGCTGGGGATTCATATGATTCAATCCATCATGGACCGGTGCGAGTATTCACGAGAAGGGGAATTCAATCTCAGCCGGCTGATGAAGAAAATACGCCGGTGCCAATGAAACGCAATCTCAATCAACGTTTGACCATTCATCTGGTGCTGGTGACCCTGCCGATCTTGTTGGCGATCGTTGCCGGTGTGTTTCACTATGCAGCCAAGGCAATGATTGTCCAGTCCGATGCCCGGGCCGGACTGGCGGCTGCCCGGGTGGAACAGAAGATTCTGACGGTATTGGGCTCGGTTGCCGAATTCCCGCGCAGTATCGCCATACTTCTGGGCAGTCAGCCTCCATCCGCCAGGCGGTTACGGGATCTGCTGGTGCAAAGTCTCAAGTCGGCCCCCGAGGTGTATGGCATGGCGGTGGCGGCAGAGCCCTATCGCCTGTATCCCGATCGGGGAGCGTTTTGCCCCTATGTCTACCGTCAGGGAGAAAGGATCCGGTTCAAGCGCCTGGATACCCCAACCTATCGTTACCTTGAGGCGGACTGGTACCGCCGCCCCAAAATGTCTCACAGTGGGGTATGGAGCGAGCCTTATTTCGATCAGGGGGGAGGAGAGGTGCTGATGTCCACCTTTTCGGCTCCCATTCAAGGTCCTGACGGGAGTTTCAAGGGGGTGGCCACAGCCGATATCTCCCTGGAACATCTGCACGATTTGGTGAGTGCTGCGGAAATGCCGGCGCAGGGATCCGCCGTTCTGTTGTCGATGCAGGGGAAGGTGATGACGCATTCCGGGGATGGAAATGATGGCTTTCCTTTGCCTGTATCCTGGCTGCAGGAGATCCGTTCCTGGCGAAATGAGGCTACCACTTCTTCGCACGTATTGACTCTCGGGGGGAGGGAAGGGTGGTTTGCTGCCTTTGTTTACCATTTGCGTCATCTCTATACCGGTGGTTCCCGGCAGAGGTACGGGCCCACACGGGTGATTCTGGAACCGGTTGGGAAGACCGGGTGGACGCTTGCAGTGCTGATCCCTCTCGATCGTCTGTATCTGCCCTTGTATCGAATGGCCACGGTGCTGCTCGTCGCCGGTGTGCTTGGAATTCTGCTGGCGGTGCTGGCCATCATGATTGTCACTCGTCGTGCCACGGGGGATATCGAGCGCCTTGCGGCAGTGGCCCGCCAGATCGCGGCCGGCCGGATGGACGCTCCAGTGCCGATGAACATGGCTACCGAGGAATTGGAGCACCTGGCGCAGGCTTTTCTTTCCATGCAGAAATCCCTGAACCACCATATACACCGGCTGGTCGACGAAACGGCCAGGAGGGAGCGGATGGAGAACGAGTTGAGGATAGCCCGCGACATCCAGATGGAACTACTCCCCAGGGCATTTCCATCCACCGGAGGACGGGTCGACGGCAGCGCGGTCATCGAACCGGCGCTGGAGGTGGGTGGAGACTTCTACGACTTCTTCTTCGTGGGCGAACAGAAGCTGTGCTTTGTCATCGGAGACGTTTCCGGCAAGGGGGTGCCGGCATCCCTCTTTATGGCAATGACCAAAACCCTGATCAAGGGGACCATGGGGTTGGGGGAGGCGCCCGGCAAAGTGCTGGAACGGGTCAATCAGGCACTGCAGGAAGGAAATGAAAGTGCCATGTTCGTGACGGTTTTCCTGGGATTGCTGGATCTTGAAACCGGCAGGCTGGACTACGCCAACGCCGGGCATCCTCCCCCCATGCTGGTCGGTGCCGGTGGCTGTGAGTGGCTGTCTTCAGGTGATCCCCTGCCTCCTGTGGGAGCATGGCCGGAAGTGCGCTATCCCTCATTTCAGCGGGAGGTGAAAAGCGACGAACTGATTTTCTCCTATACTGATGGAGTGAGCGAGGCAACCGGTGATGACAATGAATTGTTTGGTACGGAAAGGATATGCCTGGTGTTGCAAGGTTGGACACGAGGCACTGCTGCTCAGGCGATTAGTAGGATCAGGCAGGAGATGAAGCAGTTCGTTGGACATCATCCACAAGTGGATGACATCACGATGGTGGCGGTGAAATGGATCTCGACGGGTTGAAGGAAACCCTTTGCCTGCTGTCAGGGTGTACCAGTGGAGGGTATTGCCGGGATTTCCCATTTCCATGATTTGAGGCAAGCGTGTACTATGCTGCAGCGTGTGATTCTTGAAGAAGAAAAAGAACTGAGCGATGCTGCCAGGATGGGTGATATTGACGCATTGGGGGCATTGTTTGAGCGTCATCGGGAACGGATTCAGAGATTTCTTCAAAAGCGCCTGGGCAACCAGGCAGACATTGAAGATCTGGTTCAGAACGTGTTTCTGGAGATGTCCCGAACCATCACCGCCTACGAAGGGAGGTCGGCTTTTTCGACCTGGATATTGGGCATCAGCATGAATCTGATTCGCAATCATTATAGCCGTTCCCCCACCTCCCGCTATCAGTTCGTGGAAATCGATGAAATATCTTCCCTTGCCGGCCCAGAACCCGATGATCCTGCTGCGAAAGCGGATTCGGAGCAGCAGTTTCAGCAGCTACGTGAGGTTATCGCTGAGCTTCCCGCCAATTTGCGTGATCCGTTGGTGCTCGTGATCTACCAGGGGCTGTCCTACGATGAAGCTGCGGAATGCCTGGGTATCGGGCTTTCAGCATTGAAAAGCCGGATTTTTCGGGCCCGTGGTCTGCTGCGGCAACAATTCGATGGAATTTCACATTAGATGCAACCGATGCTGTTTTTATGTCACTTAAGGGGTGGGGCGTTTGTTGACATTCATCCATTTTCGATCTGTTCATGAAAGTGAAACCACCTGGCCAGGGAATCGGGATGCCTGCCGGGATGACCGTGCAGGACCATCCATCTACCCCATTGAAAAGGGATCCGGGAAACCCGGCGCCACCGCCGGCAGACGGTTCCAGCCTGTCCAGCCCCTTCCATGTTCAGCTTATTCCGCCCGCTTCCGCTGTCGTTGTGGCAAAGAGTCTGCCAGTCCTGCTCGGTAAACTGCAGCCCCCCCAGGCCTCATCAGCAGAAGTCTTGGTGGGTTTGCGTCGGGCCGCTGGTTCACCGAGGTCCAGGGGCCCACAGCTTGAGAAAATGGTCGCCATGCTGAGCGGGATTCACGGAAATAACCAGCGGGATGACTTGGCAGCATGGATGCGGGGCGGCGAATGGGATCCTCAGGAAACCCTGCCGGGAACCCAGCTGTTGAGTTGGGTGGGTGAAAGACTTGGTCATGCCAGGGAGCCACTGGCTGAAGTCCTCACGGCACGGTTTGAAGCAGCCGGCCTGGAAGCGTTGGAAGCGGCGAACAGAGGCTGGCAGGCGGCTGGAGTCCTCCAGGCCGTCCATATGACTTGGGATCGGCTGGGATCGGTGCCTGATGAAGCAGAATCGACCGACTCCCTTATGAATGCATTGAGCCGGGAACGTGAGACAAGCAAGAAAATACTGGTCGAGGCCCAGCGGGTACTGCAGCAGTATCTGCCGTCCATCTCCCCGACCGGGCCGCTGCGGATTTGAATTTTTGCAACTTGCACCGGTGAGTTTCCACTCATTCATTGAAACCTGAAACCAAAGGAGCACCAATATGCCCCAGAACGACGTGAGTAGCGAATCCCAAGCCCTGATTACCCAGGCCGAGGCGCTTATAGAACAGGTGGAGAAAAGAAGAGGGGCGATTGACAAACTATACGCCCAATACGGATCGACCCGCGATGACATGGAAAAGATCACCGAAGCGGGAATGGCGGCCCTGACACCGGAGCAAAAGGCGGAAATCGAGCGGGACGAGAACGAATGGCGGCGTGAAATCGAAGAGATCCTGCAGTCAACGGGTTCCCCCGGCAAACCCAAAGTACATCCCGGCCTGCTCAGAATATAAGCGCTTTGATGGAGAACAGGATGGAAGTCAGTAACAACGCATATCTTCAGGCAATCGGCGGAGACCGGTTTGCGGGACTTGGCCAGGGGATGGATCTACAGTCCCTGATCATGGCCATCGAATCCAGGCGGGCGGACTTGCTGGACAAGCAGTTGGCAGGTCAGACCAATCAGATGAGGGAACTGAATTCGAAAATCTCCGAAGCGAACAAGATTCTGGCCAAAGCCAGGCAGGTCAAAGAGGAAATCAAGGAAACCAGGCAAATGATCCAGACCCTGAAAGACTATAAGGCCAAAAACTGGGCGATTGGCAAGGACTGGGATACCGGGAAGTTCGATTCGATCCATCAATGGTTCGAGGAGCGAGGGATCAAGATGGATGTTTATGTGCGGGGCGTGGTCTCCGAAGGCGATGCGGGGGCTTATGACCGGGATATCAAGAAGTTGGAGAATCATCTGCATGACGTGACCGCTCCTGTCCAGAAGCTGTTGGAGGACAACGGCATCCAGTTCGATGCCGACAACATGGACAACAATATCCAGAGTATCAAGGGCTATGTGGATCAGCTCAACTCCACCTCGCAGATGGAAATGATCCGCCTGCAGTCGCTGATGAACAAGCGCAACCAGGCCTATGAACTGATGACCAACGCCCTGCAGAAGCTTTCGGGTTCGCTCGACAAGATTATCGCCAACGTCCGCTGAACCGGCGGGGATCAAGTTACGACACTTCACTACTGGAGAAACTTATGACGATTGAGACCAACCCGAATATTCAGGCCGTCGGTGGCGACCAGTTTGTGGATGCTTTGGGGCAGGGCATGGACCTTCAGGACCTGATTATGGCGATCGAGTCCAGGCGGGCGGATCTGCTCGACAAGCAATTGGCCGATCAGGTCAACCAGATGAAAAAGCTGAACGAGAAAATCGCTCTGGCGAACAAGATGCTGGCTTATGCCCGCACTCAGCAAAGTTCCGTGCTCAAAAAAGGGGTCAGCAAGGACGATTCCAAAGTCGTCGCGGACAATATGACTTTCAGGCAGTGGGCCGAGCAAAACGGCATCAGCCTTCATGATGTCAATGACGACGATCTTCACAACAAGGATGAATGGGCCGCCATCATCGAAAACGTCAAGGGGCACATCGACAGCCTCAATTCCACCTCGCAGATGGAGATGATCCGCCTGCAGTCGCTGATGAACAAACGCAACCAGGCCTACGAACTGATGACCAACGCCCTGCAGAAGCTGTCCGGGTCGGTCGACAAGATCATTGGCAATATCCGTTAACCGAGAGGACCTGCACTATGGATACATCCGCCACTCAGACACACCCCTCGCCCGAACAGATCGAGGAAGCCTCGGCACTGATTCTGGAGGTCCTGGAGAACGGAGGCACCTTGGGGGACGTCAAAGGGTTCACCCCGGAAGAGGTCGAGGCTGTCTATGCCCTGGCTTACAACCTTTTCCAGCAGCAGAAATACGAGGAAGCCGAAAAGCTGTTCCAGTTTCTCTGCTTTTACGAGCACCTGGACAAACGGTTCTGGATGGGGCTGGGGGGATGCCGTCAGCATCTCAAACAGTACGAGGGCGCTATCGATGCCTATTCCGTGCTGGGAATGCTGGATATGGAAAACCCCTACCCCCCGCTGCATGCCGCTGACTGTTACGTGGCCCTGGGGGACATGGAAAAGGCGGAAAGCGCCCTTGAGGCGGCGATCCACTGGTCCGGCGACAATGACCAGTACCAGGGGGTCAAAAGCCGTGCGGCTTTGTTGCTCGAGGCCATCAATACACCGAAGGAGGCGCCAGCATGAGCAGCATCGATACTTCCCTGCCCATTCAGGGTTTTTCACCTCTCCCGTCCTCCCCGGATTCCAGCCGAATCCAGGCCAGCCGGCAGCGCTATCAGGCTGCCTCCATCGAACACGCATCGCGGAATGAGACGGGCGCCGGCGTGGCAGCCCCAAGGTTGCAGGCACCGGAGATCAAACTGGATGCCGCTTCCCTGGGGCCCATGTTGCTGGCGATCAAGAGCAAGCTGGCCAACGAGCAGGTCAAATCCAGCCGCGAGGATATCAAGGCCAACATGCAGCGGCAAAAGGCCGAACATAAAAAAGCCCTCGAGCAGATCGAGAAAGCGATCAAGGCCATGGCAAAGGCCAGGGCTGGGCTGGCCAGGGCAAAACACGCCGGTCTCTTTGGAAAGATCTTTGGCTGGGTCAGTACCGTCGCGATGGCCGTGGCAGGTGCTGCTCTTATTGCCACGGGTGTCGGTGCGGCAGCTGGCGCAGTCATGATTGGGTTGGCTGTCAACCAAGCCGTTGGTCTGGCAACCGGAAAAACCCTGATGGAACGGGGCCTGGAAGAAATGGGGGCTTCGGCATCGACGGCGAAATGGATCGAGTTGGGCGTCACGGTTGCTGCGATTGTCGTGTCCGCCGGTGCCGGGGGTGCTGCCGCCACAGCTGAAGAAACTGCCGAGGCCGCGGAAACTGCCGAGGCCGCGGAAACTGCCGGGAATGCCAGTAGGTTACAAAAGACCGCCCAGGTTGCCGAGCGTGCCGGCCGTGTTACGGGAGGAATCGCAGAAGCTGGGAAGGGTGGTGCGAATGTTGCCCAGGGTGTTTATGACAAAGATGCCGCTGGCTATCAGAAAGAGGCTGATGACGCCAATGCCAGAAAACTGGAATTCCAGAAGTTTCTCGCCAGGCTGCAGGCTGAGCAGAGCGACGAGCAGGACCGCCTGAAAAGGGTGATCGAACAGCTGAATGAAACCACCACCCGGGTGCTCGACATGATGGGCAGCCAGCAGGCGACCACCGAGCAGATCACCCGCAATCTGATGGCTTGAAGGAGAATGGCGATGAATGCTTTCACCCTTACCCTGGATCCCGGTCAGGCAGCCCTGCTGCAGCGTTATCTGGATGGCAACCCGGACGTAGCGGAACGGCACGGCGTTCAGACCGACTCGGATGGCCGGCTCAGTCTGGATCACCTGCCTCTCGATCGCCTGCGCAGCCTTCTGGTGGAGGCGGCATCCACCCGTCCCACGCTGTTCCCGCCCGACTCCCCGGCCAGCAATGCTGCCGTGCAAGAATTGGGACATAAGTTGCAGGTGGCCTCAGGGGAGGTGGGGGTGGATCTTTATGCCATCATGGGGCTGCTGCACAAGATGGCCCAGTCCAGCCGCAGGGCCGCGAGGCAGATGCGCGAGGCCGACAACCAGCAGCGCTTCGTCCAGCTGCAGGCGGCCGCTGACCAAGTCAGGGAGGCGGCGCAAAAGGATTACGATGCAGCCGTCAAGCAGGCGGTGGCCCAGATCGTGACCGGAGTTGTGGGGATGGCGGCCGCTGGTGTGTCGCTTTACGGAGTGGGCAGGGCCATGGGCGAAGAGTCCGAAACGGCCCAGAAGGCGGTGATGACCAAATGGAGCGCTATGGGTCAGTTGACCGAGGCCACAGGCAAGATAGCCGCTGGTGGTCTCGGTATCAGCGCCGCCGAAGACACCCGGGCGGCGGGACAGGCAAAGGCACAGGAAAAAGTAAATGAGGCCAATGCCCAGAGAGCCCAGGATGCCGCCGACAAGGAAAAAGAGTTCATGCAACGCATGGAGGAGACGATGCAGGACATCCGTCAGAAACTGGCGGCGATCCAACAGTCCAACGACGACACCATGCGCACGATTCTGCGGGCATGAGCATCTCCTTGCCGGATTTGCTGCAGGAACTGTCTCGCCGCTACGATTGGGTATTGCCGGAGTGGGATGAGCGGGGTGTGGCATTGCTCTCGGTGGATGGAAGCTATGAAGTCACGTTGAGAGCCGATGGCGAACAGATCGTGCTTGAAGCCGAAGTGGGCGCCGTGCCCGCTTTCGGCCGTGCTGCGTGTCTTGAGCGTATGTTGCAGGCCCGTTTCGCCAGGATGAAAAGACAATCGGAACTGTTGTATCTGGACCAGGGAGATGAGCCTGTCTTTCGTCTCAGGCAGAACATGCCTCTGGCGGATCTGGATGTCAGGAAGTTGGAAGAGAGATTGGAAGGTTTTTTCAATTGCCTTGATTTCTGGCATCGCCAACTGCACCACCAAACGTCCTCATCACTGCCGGCAGGCATGCTGTGTCCTTAGGAGGGTAAAAGAATCTTGGGTTCCCGACCATCTGACGAGCCATGGCGCCTCAAAGTGCTCTCGGGGCCCCATCTGGGGGCGGAGGTGCTATTGACGGGGAAGCAGTATCTGATTGGCAGTGATGAAGACTGTGACATCGTTCTTTCCGATGCAAGCGTTTACCAACGCCACGTCCGGCTGGAGAAATCCTCTGGTGAATGGACGATCACGGTTCTCGAGGGTGCGGTGCTGGTGGGGGACGAGCCCCTTTCTCCCGGTTCCACTGGTCGTCTGGAAGCCGGTAAGACGTTTGCCCTGGGTACGACCCATATCGGGATGGGTCCTTTGGACTATGACTGGGCAGGCAAGGTTTTGCCTTCTGCAGTCATGGTCGACAAGGTTCCGGCTGACAACCGGGAACCTGAAAAAGAACTTGCCGCGCAGAGCGCATTGGAAAGAAAAGGAGCGCGCCGGTTTTCATCGGTTTCCCGGAATACCTTGCGGTCCCTGTTCTGGGTGGTGGGCGGCGCCGGTGGAATCTTGTGGGTCCTGTTGTTGATGTTGGGGCTTGATCGTGGTGCGGCGGCACTGCCTCCGGTATCGGAACGGCAACAGATTGAACGAGTCTTACAGAACTTTCCGTTGCGTCGGGTGACAGTCAGCCGCTCCGCAGAAGGCTGGAGGATAAGGGGATACTGCAATACTGAGCAGGAACGTGCACACTTGCAGGAGGGGCTTGACCGCTTGTCTTTTCCGGTCTCTGTTCAGGTGCTGTCACGTCAGGGGTTGTTGAACGCCGTGAATACCGTGATCGGCAGTTTTGCCGGAACGGGTGTCCATGCCACTTTGCTGGATGATGGGAAAATCCGGTTGGATGGTTCTTTGTCCAGTCCGGGGCAGAAAGGGGAACTGCTACGGTTGCTGCATGATGACGTGCCGGGAATACGCGAAATGGAGGATCGCATCCGTATCGTTCAGGAGCGGCCTGAAGCAGCCGGAGCCATCCAGTCCGGGCGGAGGGAGGAAGAATCGTCTCAGGAAATGACGGAGGTCAGGCAACCCCGGATTCGGGGAATCGTTCTTTGGAAGTCGGGTGGACTGGTCATTCTGGACGATTGGGTGAGTCTCCCACTGGGAGCTCAGGTGAAAGGGAAGTGGCATATCAGCCGGATCGAGTCGGACCGGGTGTGGCTGAGAAACGGTTCCCGAAAAATGGTGCGTTATATAGGAGAAATCTTATGAGTGAGGAAATGGTCATGTTGACGCTGGAGGAGAAACTGGCTGCTGATTCCGATGGCGTCTTCAAAACGCAACTGGTGGAACAGCTCCAGACCGCCTTGGTGGAGAACAGGCGGACAATGGATGCCGGGGTGCCTCCGGCAGAATTTGCCCGCCTGAACAAACTTGTTACTGCCCTGGAGGCGGCTCAGACAGTGGTGGACGGTGTCTGGGGAAGGCTGCATTCCCCGCAAGGCTAACCGGGACGTCAATAGAAACAGGAGTGAGACATGGGTTTTGATTTCGATTCGATCAGCAACAATCTTGGCAAGAACGCCGATGCCCTGGACAACCAGATCCGGGATTTCAGCAAGACCATGAATCCCAACAGTCAGAAGGACATGCTGAAACTGCAAAGCATGATGCAGAAGTGGACCATTGCGGTGAATCTTGAAAGTACCATGGTCAAGTCCGTATCCGATGCGGTCAAAAGTGTCATCCAGAAATTCTAGGAGGTGGTCAATGGAGCGGGAATTGAGGTCCTTGCTGGCAGAAATCGGTTTTATGGCGGGCGGACATGGATATCAGGTGGAAATGGAAAGGATATGTGATGGACTGGAGGCCGAAGATCCAAGCGATGGCAAACCGGTGATCATCCGGGCTCTGGGCCGGATGAACCAGGGCCAGGTGGAGACGTCTGTGAGTATGCTCGAACAGGCATTGAGTGATGGCAAGTCGGAGCAACCGTTGTTACAGGCCTTCTTGGGAATGGCCTATCATTTGGCTGGCAGAAATCGAGACAAGCACAGGTTGCTCGAACAGGTGCTTGATGCCGATGAGGATCCGGAAGCGGTGCAAATGGCCCGGGCATTCCTCTGATACCGGAAAAGTGTGAGACATGATCGTACCAACAGACATCCACCCCATCGCTACTGTCCCGGTTCAGCCGTTGTCAGAGGATGGCGGCAAACCCGGCGGGGATGAAGTCAGCCGTTTCCAGGATGTCCTGATGCAAGCCGGGTCAAGTGATCCGCCGCTTCAGGACCCTGCTCCCATCCGTGAAACATCGCCTGGCGATGTCATTCTGCAGGGGTTGGAGAAATTGCGAATGGAGCCTCCCCCAAGG
>JALVSV010000368.1 GCA_027024125.1 Methylothermaceae bacterium
ATTCCTGGGAAGTGAGGACCAGTTCAAACGTCTGTACCGTACCCCGGTGGAAAAACATGGTGACGAGGATGTTCGCAGGCGGCTGGTGCGTCGCATCGCTCCCTTCATGTTGCGCCGCACCAAATCCGAGGTGGAGAAGGATCTGCCGCCCAAGACCGAAATCGTGCGCTCGGTGGAGCTGTATCCCAACCAGGCGGCCCTGTACGAGAGCATCCGGGTGGCCATGGAACAGAAGGTGCGCGAAGCGGTGGCGGCCAAAGGACTGGCCCGCAGCCAGATCGCCATTCTCGATGCGTTGTTGAAGCTGCGTCAGGTCTGTTGCCATCCGCAATTGGTCAAATTGTCCAAGGCCAAAAATCTTCCCTCGGCCAAGCTCGACCTGCTGGTCCAGATGTTGCCGGAACTGCTGGAGGAGGGGCGAAGGATCCTGCTGTTCTCCCAGTTCACCAGCATGTTGGCCTTGGTGGAAAAAGAACTGGCGAAAAAGAAGATCGACTATACCAAGCTGACCGGCCAGACCCGCAAGCGTGACGAGGCCATCGAGAGATTCAAATCCGGCCAGGTGAATCTTTTTTTGATCTCTCTCAAGGCCGGTGGGTTGGGGCTGAATCTCACCGAGGCCGATACCGTGATTCTCTACGATCCCTGGTGGAATCCGGCCGTGGAGGCTCAGGCCATGGACCGTGCTCACCGGATCGGCCAGGACAAGCCGGTGTTCGTCTACAAGCTGATGACAGAACACACCGTGGAGGAACGGATTCTCAAACTGCAGGCCCAGAAACGTGCCTTGGCTGAAGGGATCTATGGTAAGGGAGGCAAGAAGGGACCTGCCTTGAGTGTGGAAGACTTGAACGAGTTGTTCGCGCCTTTGGGGTGATTTTTTGGAGAATCCCCCATGTCCCCTTTTGTCAAAGGCGGAAGTTCATCGTGAAAGTTTATGGATTCACCGCAGAGACGCAGAGTGCGCAGAGAGAAAACTCCGTGTTCTCTTCGTCTCTGCGGTGAGAAATCGATTCAACAGAGCTGCGTCTTTCATCTTCCGGGGTGGTGGCCATCTTTCATCAATGCCTCCACATGGGCAGCGGTGCTGGCGGCCAGGGCCTGCAGGTGGTAACCGCCTTCCAGGCTGGAGACGATGGGAACCTGGTATTCCAACAGTTTTCGGGTGATCCAGGCGAAGTCGCTTTCCTCCAGTTCCAGTGAGGCCAGCGGATCGAGGCGATGGGCGTCAAAACCTGCGGAGATCAGGATGAGCTGGGGGTTGAATGATTGGAGCGCTGGCAGGATGTGCTGGCTTACGGCCCTGCGAAAGCCAGCACCATCGGTACCAGGTCTTAGAGGAATATTGACGATGTTCCCCACGCCTGTTTCTTCTGCCTGTCCGGTGCCGGGATAAAGAGGAAACTGATGGGTGGATGCATATAGTACCCGGGCTTCTCTCTCGAAAGCGGCCTGGGTGCCGTTGCCGTGGTGAACGTCGAAATCGACAATGGCCACTCTATTGAGGCCCAGGTTGTCCAGGGCATGACGGGCGGCGATGGCGACGTTGTTGAACAGGCAGAAGCCCATGGCGCTGTCAGGTTCCGCGTGGTGGCCCGGTGGGCGCACGGCGCAGAAGGCATTGTCCGCGCTTTCCCCCAGGACCGCTTCCACGGCGGCACACACGGCCCCCACGGCGCGAAGTGCGGCTTCCTTGGAACCTGGAGATAGCACGGTATCGGGGTCAAGATAGGTATGGCCCCGCTCGGGGACGAGTGAGAAGACCTTTTGGATGTGCTCTGCGGTGTGGATGAGCAGCAATCGATCCTTGGGAGCGCCTGGCGCCTGGCGCTGTTCCAGGTCCTGGAAGATGGGCGTATCCATCATGTTGAGGATTGCCGTGAGGCGTTCCGGGCGTTCAGGGTGTCCAGGGCCGGTGTCGTGTTCGAGACAGGCTGGATGGGTGTAGAACAGCGTGCTCATGGCAATGGAAACCCTGACGTTCTATGATTGCGATTTTGCAATTGTAACGCTTTACCCAACGAGGTGAATCGATGACAGATCAAATCTCCTCTCCTGTTTCGGAACTGTTTGATCGGCTCGGTATTTCGTACCAGTGGATCGACATCCCCCTTGACCCTGAACGCAAGCCCATTCGCACGCTGGAAGAATTGGTCGGGCACCGGGGCATGAAACCTGATCAGATCGTCCGCAGCCTGTTGTTCCGAACCGGCAGTGGGGATTTCATTTTGCTGGCGGCGCCAGCCGGTGCCCGGGCCGATTGGGGTGGATTGCGCAAACACCTTGGAGAACGGCGCTTGACCATGGCCGATTTTGACGAGGTATTGGAGGCTACGGGTTACCCTGTGGGAGCGGTGCCACCGGTTGCTTTGCCACCGTCGGTTCGCTGTCTGGTGGATGAAGGGGTGTTCAGGCACGGCGAAGTGATTATCGGCAGCGGGGTGCTGGGACATGCTCTGGCTCTGGGCAGTGAGGACCTTCGCCAGGCGCTTGGAGAGGCCGAAACCGGCTGTTTTGTCAAGGAATGAAATCCTTCTCAGTCCCCTTGTTTCTCAGTGGCGGAAGTCTGAATTGCAAGAGAGAATAAGTCCGGATGAACCGCTTGTATGGTGGCTGAGGTGAAGATCTTGTATTCCTACCATCCCAAATGGAGTGTCCATTCCTGTCTTGAACCTCCTGTGACAAAGGGGGGATTGATCGGGAGTCAGTGGTGACCGGGCCAAAAGATCCTCGTCAACTGCAGATCATGGCTCTGGGGGGAATGCTGGTCTATGGGCTGGGTTTCCTTGATTTTCCAGGTCCCGGCTGGATTTATCTGATCTATCCTGTTGCCGCCCTGATCCTGCAGTGGCTTTTGTGCCGTCTGGTCGGGATTGCCTTCGATTTTCGCAGTCCCCTGATTTCATCGCTGTCCTTGTGTCTGTTGCTACATACCAGTTCCTGGGCCTGGGCCATCGGTGCGGTGGCGATTGCCATCGGCAGCAAGTTTCTGTTGCGGTTTGATGGCCGCCACATGTTCAATCCCACCTGTCTGGCCATCGTGGTTACCCTGCTGTTTACTGATCAGGTGTGGGTGTCCCCCGGCCAGTGGGGGCTGGGGGCATTTCTTGGATTTGCCGCGGTGTGCATGGGTGCCTGGGTCCTGCACCATACCCGGCGCAGCGATATCACCCTGGCATTCCTGCTGGCCTGGACCGGGCTGTTGTTGGGCAGGGCTCTGTGGCTGGGTGATCCCCTGTCCATTCCGTTGCTGCAGCTGCAGAATATCAGTCTGTTGATCTTTGCCTTCTTCATGATCTCCGATCCCATGACGATTCCCGATCGCCGCGCGGCGCGAATGGGTTTTGCAACAGTGGTGGCGGCGGTGGGATATGTGCTTCAATATCATCTGTACTTCAACGAAGGGTTGTTCTATGCGCTGGCTGCCTGCGCGCCGCTGGTGCCGTTGCTCAACCGCTGGCTGCCGGGTGAACGTTATCGCTGGGCGCCTGAACCTGTCATCCCCGGGAGGTGAACCGATGCGAGCGTGGATCTTTTTGCTGAGTCTGATTCCCGCAGCCGTCCAGGCGTTCTGCGGTTTTTATGTGGCCCGTGCCGATACCGGTCTGTACAACCAGTCCTCCAAGGTGGTGATGGCCCGGGATGGGAACAGAACGGTGCTCACCATGGCCAACGATTTTCAGGGTGAGGTGAAGGATTTTGCCATTGTCGTCCCGGTGCCCACCTTCATCGAGCGTGAACAGATCCACGTGGCCAGCACCGCAGTGATAGATCATCTCGATGCCTATACTGCGCCTCGGCTGGTGGAGTATTTTGATCCCAATCCATGCCGCAAGCTCTATCG
>JALVSV010000369.1 GCA_027024125.1 Methylothermaceae bacterium
GCCCGCGGTAAAACTCCAGTTGTCGAAATTGAAACCCTTGATATCCCGGGTGGAATCCACTTCACCCAGATGATAGCTACCATTGAGCCAGATCCCAAGCTTTCCGAATGCGTCACTGCCGGCATTTCCTCCCCGCAGGGGCTGGCCATCCTTATACAACTGGATACCAGCGAAGCGGATGGTGTCAAGACCGGCGTGAAGCGTCTGCAATCGCCCGAGAATCGAGGTATTGACGACACTTATGTTGCTCGACATGGTTCGCGTGGCCTGGATCCCGTAGGCGGTCAGCTGTTCGGGCGACACCTGGAACAACGCCTGATTGACTTCCGGATTGCCCTCCTCTTCCGCCGCAGTGCCCACCAGTTTGTTGCAGCGGTCACGGAAATTTTCCTCCAGCTGCTCGTTCCGGGTGGAACAGGCGTCAAAAAGCGTATCGGACATGCTTTTCTGGGTCTGATTGAGGGACTGCCCTATGGGAAGGGGGTTATAGGCCGCCAAGAGTTTCTGGCGCCAATCCGGTGTTAACAAGGCGACCACTCCGCAAAGGGAAACGCAGGTCAGGGTGACCGCCTTACCCAGCCGGGGTGGAGTATGGAATACTGATGTCATTGTCTTTCCTCCCAATTATGATTATTCTGCCAAGCAATACAACCAACAAGCAAGAGAAATGTCAATCCCACCCATTGACGCCACAGGCTGAACTCCAAGAAGCCACCGACACAAAACCCTACAAATGCAGACATCAGCGCGGAATTCAGAAGCTTCTTTTGCCCCTGCATTTTCATGCCATCCTTCCACAGCCGCCAGGGAAAGCCAAAAAAGCAGGCAAAGGCAAGTAGTCCCCCCACACCCAGTTCCGCCAGAATTTCTAGATAGAGATTATGGGCCCAAGGCGTCACCCGGGAATCCACGACGACCCATACCGGCAACGATTGCATATAGATCCGGTAGGAGTGGAGGAAACTGCCGACGCCATGGCCTGTCCAGGGAGCGTCCAGAAACATCTGCCAAGCGGCTAACCACAGCGGCAATCGTGAGCTCGCCGTTGCCAGGGTAGAAAGCTTCGAAACAAGATGAAGCCCTGTCAAGACATCGATCAACAACACTCCAACGAGCACCAGAGAAAGGATTCTCATTAGCCGGTGTCTTTCCCCGAGCCCCAGGTAAAACGCCGAAATGGTTATTCCTGCCACAAGAATAGAAAGGCGGCTGCGATACAACACAGTAATAATCATGGCTATTAAAATGGCGGTCAGAGCCAGCCATTTTCCATTATCCCCCGGACATAACCGCCAAAGGACCAGAAAGAATGGGAGAAAAACCGGAAAAATCACGACGTCATTAGGCACCCTGAAGGCAGTCAGCCGGCTGTATCCTATCCATGCTTCCGGCATATCGTCTGGGTGACAGAGGGCCACGATCAGCAACCATCCTCCTATCGCGATGGTGAACACCGCAAGCACATGATATAGAAGATTGATGTCAGGCTGACGAAAACATCCACTCACTAAAAGACAAATGACCGCAGCAGGCAACAGTGCCAGAGACAATTGCAGACTTCGTTGAGGATCGACGGAGATCACAGTTCCCATCGCCACTATCGACGCAAGAAACCCAAGCGCCACAATGACCGTCACCGGGAAATGGCCATGACTTGTCAGAACAGCATGTCCGCCCAGGAAAAACAGAGCGAGCAGACCGACATCCACAGACAATGGCAAAGAAAAGCTGATCAGATAAAGATAAACTGCCCACGCGGCGCTGTTGTTACTTCCCCATACCCATGGCAAGGACTTCATTCCCCATTCCCCATGGAGTCACCAAAAAAACCGGAAGCCCCTCGAGTATATTCCAATTCCATTTTATCGAGGTTTAAGTAGACACAACCTCACTCTGATCAAGAGGCAATCCACCAGGCCTCGATCGGACGTCCTTCCTGAACCAGGACCGCCCAGTGATCGCACACGACCACTTCCCCTCGCAAGGTGCGATAGTGCTTCAAGGATTGTGGGCAAATCCTGGCCAAAGAAGCAACATCGTCGGGGAGCCCTTGGCGGGTCACTTGCAACTGAACAAACTGGTCCATTTCCATGACCTCGGCTTGATGATCCGGTGCACGATGAATAAAGCCATAGAGTTTAGCCCGGTACCAATCGAAAGGAATGGATTCCCAGCCAGCGAACAAACGCCTCCGCATACCGGGGGTCAATGGCAGTGGTTCCAAGCTGGTCACCGGCCATTTCCAAGAGGGCACATCGATCTTGGACGCCAGCCTGCCTGCCTCCTGACAGGCTTTCACCTGTTGCGGCAGTGAACGACTGCACACCTGCCTACGTACCCATGATGGTAATTGAACATCCATCTCTGCCAGCCGCTGCCAGTGTATATCGGCTTCCTGTCGACGAGGCCGCAACTCGAGCAGGCGGGCAAGATTGTAGCGCCATGGCAAAGTCATGTCACCGCTGAATGATTCCAGGCGCTTCACTGCGGCCGGCCACAGATCCACCCCCACATCACTCTGCTCATAGAGAGCGATGGCGTCCAGCATCCTCACTTGCCAGTCTTCACCATCAATGGATCGGGCCGCAGCAAGGGTGGCGCGGGCTTGATGCGGCCGTCCAAGATATAATTGGACCGTAGCCAGATTGAGGCGCGCTGGAAGATAATCTGGCGCCACACTCACCGCTTGGCCCAGATAATCAGCAGCCTCATGCAGATAGCTGGAAACCTTGGCGGAGGCCTCATTGCTGAACTCTCTGAGGAAATGGTGGGAGGGGGCTGGCGACCCCCCTCCCCTGACACGCGGAACACGGGTATCCACATCAAGTAAAAAAGGCAGCCAGTAAAAACCGGCCTGCTCCGAAGACATCGCCCTGCGTGCCAGTTGCAAGGCACACACACCCAGATTGTTCAACACCGCAGGGCCGGAAAAAACCTGCTGGAATTCCCGCAGAAAATACATCCCATCGTCACAGCGGTCAAAATAGGCCAGCCGGACACCCATATCGAAAAAGGCCACCTTCTCCTGTAACATCCGAAAACGTTCACGCAGCAGGGCGGCCCGATCCTCTGGAAAAGGGTGAGAAGAAGTCACCTGGCTCTGGGTCTGCTGCATCCAGAAGGTGAAGAAATCCTTTTTGTCCCGGGATGTGTCGAGCAAGCGGGCAACCGGATAGCCAGCTATGGCAGCATACAGATAGCCTTTGTCGTCAGCGGCCAGTTCCGCCTCCCGGGCCTCGAAGCTTTGATCGAGAAAATGGGCGATGCGTTGCGTATCGGGAGTGCGGGCCAGAAACTGTTCGACTTCGTTGTGCCAATAATCGTCGTGGGCCAAATGAGCAAGCTCGTGCCCCAGGATAAACGCCAGCCGTGTTTTCGCCAATGCCGGACTGGCATCCTTGAAGCACAATTCCAGACCTTTGCGCGACAGGACGATATGTCCGCTTGGCAGCGCAATTGCCCAGGCATTCGTCGCGCCATCGATGATCACCAGTCGTGGCGTGCGGCGGCCACTTTTATCGGCAGCGGCCCGCACCCTCTCGAACACCTCCTGGGCGGTGCGGACCTTGGGATCCTGCCTGGATGCGACAGCGCCATAGGTTTCTATGTAGAAGTCCACGCTGGTTTCACTGGGGTCGGCGTTGCAGCGCCCAAACGCACCTATGAAGCAACAGGCCATGAACCCAAGCAGGGCCAATGACCTGTTCACCTTGAAACCTGCGATCAACTCAGCCACTGTTGTATCGTCAACTTGAGCTTACGGGCCAGACGGGATTGTTGTGCCGAATCAGGATGCTGTGACAGTACCTGCATAAAGCCATGCATTTCCCTGAGCGATCCGAGCGCTCTTTTGGCAGCAGGATCTTCGGGCATCTTCTCGAAACGCTCGATGAAATCGATACAGTAGCGATCGAATTCCCGCCACTTTTCTGCAGTGACACCTTCACTTTGCGTCAATAACCAAGTCAACAGCGCCCATTGCCCGAGCTGATAATAATCTCGCCAGGGTTGGCGTCGCCATGATTGCTGTTGCCCTTGGCCTTGATCCCCGTATTGGACGACAGAGGCCTTGTCAAAATATTGGAGGGCCTCACGAAATCCAGCAGAGAACGCCTGTTTGGCAAGGTCCTGCCCGGTATCGCTGAAAGCGAAGGGGGCGTGCGATGACAAGGGTAATCGTTTCAAGGCAGATTCGATTCCGGGCTGCTCCATCACCAGGGCAACCAGTTCAGAAGTTGGCCGATTGTCCACAGGGCGGTAAAGAATCACTGCCATGACAGCGAAAGTCAGGGCAACCGCCGTGGTCAAAGGCGGCAACCACGGACGGAATCGACAGAACTCCCGTACCCGACTCCACCAGGACTTCTTTCCAGCAGACACAGGCATATCGGCAGTCTGGCTTTCCTCCAGCGCCAGGGAAACATCCAACCACTCCTGATAGCAGTGTTCACACTGGTTCAAATGAGACAGGAAACGTTGATGTTGGGCCTTCGGCAGACGTTCATCGATGAAAGCCATGAACACCTCGGGTGGGGGGCATTCATCAACCGGCTTCTCCTTGGTGGCAGCCAGTCCCAGCAAAGTCCTCAAACTTTCGCTGTCTTTGCAAGTGGCTTTGTCCATCATTTTTCTCTCCATATCTGCTTGTTCAGTTCAGTCCAGACCGGCCCTTTCACAGGCTGTCCGTATAGCCTTGAGGATTTTGTTGAGTCGCTTATAGGGGTCACCCTTCAAGCGCAACATCCGGGCCACCTGATTCATCTTGAGGCCTTCGCAGAAACGCAATCGCAAGAACAGGCGGTCTTCATCACTCAGCTGCAGATGGTCGCGTAATTGATCGACCAAAGGCCGGATCTCTGCAGGTAAATCGGACTCTCCCCGAATATAGCCATCCAGAGCCTCAAAAAGTTCCCGCGAATGGATTTCCAACTGGGTTTCAGGAGACAGGTCCTGACTTCCCGGTTCCACCACGTCATCCAGAGAAGTGCCATGATGATCCTGATAACGTATTTTTTGTGGACAACGGGCGATGACCTCGGAAATAACAGTTCGCAATACGCTGTCTTCCCTGTCCGGATAGCTCGCCTGTAACAAGCCAAAGGCCTCCTGGCGTTCGAACCGTTCCAGAACCAGAATCCGATAGGCCTGCGCCCATATGGGATCATTCTTTTCCGCCAGCCATTTCGGGGGTCGCTGATGGCCATAGACCTTGCGGATATAGTCGGTCATCGACCGTCCCGCCAGAACACCGACAAAGGTGGAAAATTTTCCCTGGCCTTCCCATCGGCGAATCCGGCGCCAATCGTCTTCCTGCAAATGCTCCAGCACATGATCCAGCGCGAGATGAGCCGTATTTTCATCATTGGGAAAACGTTTGTGCGCCAGGAGCTGGAGGAAGTTCCAATGGGCAAAAACCAATTTCTTTGCAGCAGCCCCTGTCAAGGGAAACGAAAGGTCGGGGATAGATGTTTTCATTGTTCTGTCATCCTGCATGAGCCGGTAAGGGTATGGTGCCGGCAATGCATGGACAACTGGGCTGACGTCGAACAAGGCATGTCTCCTGAAATCAATCTGTGTTTATTAAACCAGACGTACCTTGCATCCATTTTTTGCCGGTTTAGTTATTTTTTTCCAATAGGGTGATTCCTGTCAGGATGCCGTTCCAAAGCTTCGGTTCGGGGCAATCATGGGCTAGCTGTGGAACCAGAAGATATCTGGCGCCCTTTTGGCGTGCGGCCTCCGTGGCAATCACTGTAGCAGGGATATTATCATCTTTCCCTCCCGCCACATGAATCTGAAACAGCGATGGTGGCAGAGGGGGAAGATGCGCCGGATCTTTCGATTGATCCAGTGCGGCATAGCCATGGCGAGTGGTCCAATCCTCGACATTCAGATTGCCAGCAAGGGTGACGACGCCGCGGATTCTTTCTGACATACGCGATGCAATCAACATGGCCATGGCACCTCCACCGCTATATCCGATCAGCACTGCCTGACACTTTCGCTCAGGCATGATGGCCAACAAGGCCTTCACCATACTCTGGATAATCTGTTCACCATATCGGCCCTGGGTCCAAAGCGAGGGATGACAGCCGCGCTCATTGGCGAACCCATGATAACAAGGGCGTCCCAGATAGACGGCAGATGCAGTGTCCATGGCCATCAAGGGCATTAGACAACTGTGAGGTGGAGTCGGATCCAGGGAAACACGGTTGCCGGGCAACCACGCTAAACCATCGCCTTCGAGATAAACGTGGAGTCTGCCGCCGGCACAGGGCTCTTGCTGCGAATAGGTTCTATGTTTGAAGCGGTCTCCTTCGAGAATACCAGCCTGCATGCCAAGACTCTGAGCCTGATGATCGAGTCGGGTAGCCGGTGCAGCGCAGGCAGTCAACATCAGTAGTCCGGCGAGCATCAGCAGGACAGAGGTCCTGCGTTTCAGCTTCCCATGGTATTGTCCCGTTTTCGTTTTCGACCTGGATGGTGAGAGGGAAGCGAGAGGATCAGGACCCAGACTAATCGTCACCTTGCTTCTCCGGTACCGTTTCCGGTCCCTGCTCCCCTCCTTCTCCATGTTTGTTTACCCGTGGCACAGTCGCCAGATCCAACAACTGGACAAGATCGTGTTCGCTGATGATGCCTACCAGTTTGTCTCCCCTGTCGACCACAGGCAGGTGGTGAAAGCCATGGCGAGAAAAAAGTGGCATCACCTCCGCCAGAGCCTGATCCTGATAGGCAGTCACCACCGGACGTGTCATCAGATGGCCCACCACTTCCGGTTTGTCGGTTTCCAGACCGGTGCTTGGAATCAGAAAATTCCTGAAGCGCTCACTCCAGGTCTTGCCTTCCACCTGTAACACCTGTTTGAGAAAATCCTGGGTGGTGATGATACCGATCACAAATCGCTTCCGGTCCACGACCGGAACCGAACGTATCCGGTATCTAACCATCCATTCCCAAACCTGCTCAACAGGGGTATCGTATTCAGCCGTAATCACCTCCCGCGTCATGATGTCGGCGCACACCGAAGGGCCAAACAGTTGATCCTGAGCCTGGCGGGCAAGAGTACAGATCTGTTCGAGTTCATCCACCGACACGTCCACATAGGTACCCATGTTACTCAACGCTTGTTCCAATACCTGGCGGCGCATGCCCCCCCTTTCATTCTCGCTTTTCGACCTGCGCAAGAAAGCAGGATAGACACGGCCAGGCAGGATATTGTTGATGATCAAAGCAGCAAACAACAGGACCGATACGTTGATCGCCAGGGGAGTCAAGAGAAACTGATACCCCAATGCCTGCACGGCCTGACCTCCAAACACTGCGGTCAGGGCGCTGGCACCTCCTGGCGGATGCAAACAGCGCAACAGATACATTGCGCTGATCGACAAACCCACGGCCACGGCTCCTGCAAAATATAGATCGGGAATCCAGCGGGCACAGGTGATACCGATGAACGTTGAGACAAAATGCCCTCCTATCAAAGGCCATGGCTGAGACATGGGACCATAGGGAATGGCAAACAGCAAAACCGCTGCCGCCCCCATCGAAGCCACGATCAAGGGAAGATCTTCCTGACCGAGAAAAAAATCACTGATATAGATGACTGCCAAAATGGCAGAAAGAGAGATCACTCCGGCCAGTAATTTCTCCCCAAATGGGACAGGATCGGTGGCAGGTAGCAATTTTCCCAACTTGTCAATCAATGCACCACTCCTTCCGCACAATGGGACCAATACATAGTATCGCCCAAAGTTGGTGCAAAAAAACACTCACATTGAAAAAGGCGTGATTCGTCTGAATCACGCCTTTTTTCCACCTGCCAAACCAGGGCCAGGAAAAGATTATTTGTTGCTGGCCCGCCAGCCGATATCGCGGCGGTAATAGGCCCCGGGCCAACGAATCCGCTCCACCTGGGCATACGCCTTGGCCTGGGCTTGTGTGACCGTCTCACCCATGGCGCAGACGCACAACACCCGACCACCGGCGGTCACAACACGGTGGTTCACCAGCCGGGTTCCAGCATGGAAAACCTTGACGTCCGCTGGTTCATCGGCAGGCAAACCCTCAATCACGTCACCCGTGCGATAGCTGCCAGGATAGCCTTGTGCGGCCATCACCACCCCCAGGGCCACCCGGGAATCCCAATCTGCGGTCATGCCTTTCAACTGCCCCCGAACCGAAGCCAGGCACAACTGGGCCAAATCGCTGTCGAGCCGCATCACGATGGGTTGGGTTTCCGGATCACCCATACGACAATTGAATTCCAGCACCTTGGGCTGACCGTCCGATGTGATCATCAGACCCGCATAAAGGAATCCAGAATATGGAATCCCCAGTTCAGCCATACCCTCGATGGTCGGCCGGATCACCTGTTCCATCACCCGCCGATACACCTCCGGTGTCACCACTGGTGCGGGCGAATAGGCTCCCATACCACCGGTGTTGGGACCCTGGTCCCTCTCCAGCAATGGCTTGTGATCCTGTGAGGTGGCCAAGGGCAAAATGTTTTCCCCATCGGCCATGACCATGAAACTGGCCTCTTCACCCTCCAGGAACTCCTCGACCACCACTTTCCGCCCAGCCTCGCCAAAGGCTCCTTCTGCCATCATATCGCGGATAGCTGCGATGGCCTCGGTTTCGCTGCGGGCGATGATCACCCCCTTGCCGGCCGCCAGGCCATCGGCCTTGACCACGATAGGTGCGCCCTGCTGGCGTATGTATTCAATTGCCTGATCAGGATCGGTGAAAGCACCATAAGCGGCCGTAGGGATCCGGTGGCGGGCCATGAAGTCCTTGCTGAAGGACTTCGATCCCTCCAACCGGGCAGCTGCCCGTGTCGGCCCAAAGCAGGCCAGTCCCCGGAGCCTGAACACATCGACGATCCCGGCCACCAACGGCGCTTCGGGACCAACAACGGTCAGGTCGATGGTGTTGTCAGCGGCAAAATTGGCCAATCGCTCGATCTCGTCCACCTCAATGGGAACGTTTTCCACCCCGGGTTCCAATGCCGTACCGGCATTACCCGGAGCCACATAGACCGTGGCCACATCAGGCGCCATGGCCATTTTCCATGCCAGGGCATGCTCCCGACCACCGCCGCCAACAATCAATACCTTCATTGTGTGCTTTCCCGTGCCATTACCATTTCAGATCGCTGCAACCAATTGTAAATATCCTTACCACGGATACCCATTGTAACCACCTGCGTATCCACTGGGTGAATATCCATAGCCGGGGCCACGGCCAGCCGGCCGGTATCCCCCTGGTCCATGATTGGTGGCTTGGCGGGCGGAACGTGCTGCTATCTCCGAGGTTGCACCACCCATGACACCTCCAATCGCCCCACCAATCAGGGCCCCGCGCCATCGATTGTGGTCGTCGATCAGCGCCCCGGCGACAGCTCCCAGTGCACTGCCGGCAGCAGCACCTTGATAGGTATAAGGAGTGGTGGCACAACCGCTCAAACCCGCCCACAGTATCAACAGACCCACACTGGCCAACCAAGTCTTGATTCTCATGACAGAGTCCTCGCTTTCAGGGAAGTTTCAACCTGTTTATATCAGGACCAACCTGAAGCGAAGCTGTATGAGACAACCGGTCACGGTCGCGGCACCTGATTATGAAAGCGGCTGTCTGACGGACGATTTCAGAGGCATCCAGCGCCACGGCCTCACTGGCCAGGCGACCTGCCTGAGCGGGATTCCCCTGCCAAAGCTGTTGCAGCGCATGATGCAGTTTCCTGGTGGCTGCCTGAGAGCAGGCCCTGGCCAGACTAAGATCACAACCACAACGGCGACACAGCAGGTTTGCATCCAGACGGGCCCGGCAAACTGGACAATGCATTGTTAATGTTCGAGATAATAGAGGATGTCGCGCAAGCTCTCCAGCGGTTCCGATAAGGCCTCTTCGTCACCGGCATCGATAGCCTGTTGCAGTGCTTCGAGTAATTCGTCAATTTCCTGACGGTCCTCATCACCAAGATCTTCCCGCATCTGGCGGGCCTTGGCCATCAATGCCTGCGCCTCCCGAAACACTTCTGGCTGGACGGTATGTTCCTCGCCTAACATACCGCCAAGACGTTCCCGCGCCGATGCGATTTCCTCCTTGGCCATCCGGCCAACCGCGTTCTCTATCCGAATGCTTTTTTCCAACCCGGTGGCCTTTTCAGTGGCGGTCACCTTGAGAATCCCATCCAGATCGAGATCGAAACGCACCACGATCGGGTCTCCAGCCGGCGCCCCCCGTAACCCTTCGACCATGAATTCGCCGATCAGAGTATTTTTCTCCGCATCCTTGTCCTCACCCTGGTACACCCGGACTTCCACCTTCTCCTGATTGTCCACCATGGTATAGAAAACCTGGGACTTGGATGCCGGCAGCGGCGTATTCTTCTTGATGATGGGTGCAAATACGAAGGGATAGATGGAGCCGTCCTCGAGCTCTCCCAGGAAACTGGTTCCAAAGGTATACGGAGTGATATCGACCAGCACCGAACGCACCGTCTCTCCTGCAAGCATCCCTGCCTGCACTGCAGCCCCCAGAGCCACACACAGGTCCGGGTCGATCGCTGCCCGTGGCGCCTGGCCCAGCTCGGACTCCAGCCGTTCCTGAACCAGAGGGGTGCGGGTGGCCCCACCGACCAGTAGCACCTCTTCAATGTCCGATGAAGTCAGATCGGCACTGCTGAGGGCGATGTGAAGGGCATCGATGGTTCGATCGATATAGGGTGAGATCAATGCCTCGTATTCGTCACGTGAAATTTCCAGCTTCAGATGAACAGGGACACCATCCTTTTCGGCGATAAATTCTTCCCTGATCTCGGCGAAGGGACGATCCGACAAAGTCAGCTTGGCCTCCACCGCCGCCTGTAATAGCCGGGCCATGGCCTTGCGGTCCTCACTCACGTCGACGCTGTGTTCCTCCTTGAGGTGCTCGACCAGATATTCGACGATCTCACGGTCGAAGTCGTCCCCCCCGAGATGGTTGTCGCCGTGACTGGCAATCACCTCCACCACCCCATGCTGGATCTGTACTACAGAGACATCGAAGGTACCGCCTCCCAGATCGTACACCAGGATCTTACGGGCATGCTCCAGATCGGTTTCATAAGCGAGGGCCGCAGCAGTCGGCTCGTTGAGGATACGCACCACCTCGAGACCGGCGATCTCTCCTGCCTCACGAGTGGCCTGACGCTGGGCATCGTTGAAATAGGCCGGTACCGTGATCACTGCCTTGTGGATCTGCTGTTCCAGTGACCGTTCCGCCCATTGTTTCAGAGTCTTGAGGATGATGGCCGAGATCTCCTGTGGAGTCATCTCCAGATCCCCCAGCCTGATCTTTTCATC
>JALVSV010000370.1 GCA_027024125.1 Methylothermaceae bacterium
AGCGTGCCGCTGAGGAGGAACACAGTCTGCTGGCCCAGTTGACCTATCTGGGAACCGCCGGTTTGATGCTGGTCCTGCCAATGGTGGCTGGCGCCTATCTTGGTCGCTGGCTCGACAGCCTGTTGCCCGGTTATTCCATCCAGTGGACCCTGAGCCTGATCTTTCTCGGCCTGGTGATCGGCATCGTCAACCTGTGGCTGTTGTTTCGCGAGGAATGAGTGGATACGAATATCTTTCCCCGATTGATCTGGCAGTGGGGACCGGTGCAGATCACCGACACCCTAGCGCTTTCTGTGGTGCTGACATTGGTATTAGGGTGTTGTGGCTGGGTCCTGACCCGGAACCTGAAACTTGATCCGGGCCCTCTCCAGGCAGCGCTGGAAGGAAGCGTGCTGGCGATGGAGAATGCGGTGCGTGACCTGGTGCCGCAGCATGTATCCCAGGTGGCACCATTTATCATGGGTTTGTGGTGGTTCCTGTTGGCGGCCAACCTGATCGGTTTGATTCCAGGTTTGGAATCGCCGACCCGCGATCTTTCCATTACCTCGGCCCTGGCTTTTCTGGTGTTTCTTTCGGTCCCCTGGTTCGGCATTCGCAGTCACGGGCTGAAGGGTTATCTGTCCCACTACGTGAAACCGTTTCCGTTTCTGCTGCCATTTCATATCGTCGGTGAAATCACCCGTACCGTGGCACTGGCAGTCAGGCTGTTTGGCAACATGATGAGCCTGGATCTGGTGGCGCTGATCTTTCTGTTGTTGGCAGGTTTCCTGGTACCGGTGCCGATCCTGATGTTGCATCTGGTGGAGGCACTGGTCCAGGCCTATATTTTCGGAATGTTGGCACTGGTCTATATTGCCGGCGGGATTCAGTCCCAGACCCGGCGGGAATTCACGCAATAAGGAGGAAGGCGGACATGCAAGACATGACCTGGATCGTACTGGGGTCGACGGTCGCGGCGGCTCTGGGAATCGGCATCGGGGTACTGGGGCCGGGTATCGGGATGGGACGGGCCATTGCCCAGGCGCTGGACGCCATCGCCCGCCAGCCCGAGGCGGAAAAAATCCTGATGCGGACGCTGTTCATCGGGCTGGCCATGATCGAGTCGCTGGCCATCTACTGCCTGGTGATCATTTTGATCATCCTGTTCCGCAATCCCCTGCTTCAGTACGTCCTGTAAAGATGGAACTCAACTGGTCCACCTTCGCCCTGGAAATCATCAATTTCCTGGTTCTGGTCTGGCTGCTGAAACGTTTTCTCTACCTGCCGGTCCGCCGGACCGTCGAACATCGCCGGCAGGAAATCGAGGCCAGGCTGGCCGATGCAGAGCGCCTCAAACAGGAAGCCGAAGCCATGAAGACACGTTATGAAAGGCGGCTGGCCGACTGGGAACAGGAAAAGAGGCAGGCATGGGAGGCGCTGCATCGGGAGATGGAGGCCGAGCGTCAGCGTCAGCTTGCCGCCTTGTCCAAGGAGTTGGCCGAGGCGCGCAAGAAGGCCGAAGTGGTGTGGGAACAGGAAAAGCGCGAGTGGCGCCGACAGACGGAAGAACAGGCCATGGCCCTGGGGACGAAATTTATTGCCAGGATGCTGGAACGTCTGGCCGATGAACATCTTCATAAGCGTCTGCTGGAGCTGCTGCTGGAAGATTTGACCCGTTGGCCGGAAGGAGACATCGAGACCCTGCGGCGGGCGGCTCGCTCTGTATCGGGGGGCGCCAGGGTGATCTCGGCTTTCCCCCTGACAGACCAGGAACGACGGCGACTGGAGTCAGCTTTGCGGGATCTGCTCGATGCACCCATCGAATGCCGATTCGACACGGATTCCGCCTTGCTTGCAGGGCTGCGTGTCGACCTGGGAGCCTACGTGATCCGCGCCAATCTCAAGGATGAATTGAAATTTTTCTCCCATCATGGCTGACCATTCGTCGTTCGACAGTCTGACCCGGCGCCTTGACCAGTACCGCCTGGGTCCCCGGCTGGTGGAGCAGGGCCGGGTCCTGTCGGTGGGTGATGGCATCGCCTGGATCCAGGGGTTGCCGTCGGCGGCGATGGATGATCTGCTTGACTTCGAGGACGGCAGCAGAGGCATGGTGTTCGACTTGGGGAAGAACCGGGTCGGCGCGATCCTGTTGCAGGAGAGCGAAAACCTGACCGCAGGCACAGTGGTGCACCGCAGCGGCAGGATCCTGAATATCCCGGTGGGGGACGCCCTGTTGGGACGGGTGGTGGATCCCTTGGGCAATCCCCTGGATGGGCTGGATCCGCCGGATTGCCGTACCAGGTTGCCTCTCGATACCCTCTCTCCCCCCATCATTGCCCGGGATTTCGTCCAGACTCCCCTCTATACCGGCTGCAAGATCGTCGATACCATGATCCCCATCGGACGCGGACAACGCCAGTTGCTGATCGGCGACGAGGGGACAGGTCGCAGTACCCTGGCATTGGATACGGTCATCCATCAGCAAGGCCAGAACGTCCATTGTATCTATGTGTTGATCGGCCAGAAACGTTCCACGGTGGTCTCCACCCTGGAAACCCTGCGCCACTACGGCGCCATGGAATACACCACCGTGGTGGTGGGCGAGGCCTTTGCCCTGCCTGGCCTCAAGTATCTGGCCCCCATGGCCGGATGCGCCATCGCTGAATATTGGATGCGGCGTGGTCTCGATACCCTGGTGGTGTACGACGATCTCAGCACCCACGCCTATACTTACCGCGAACTGTCGCTGCTGCTGCGCCGCCCACCGGGGCGCGAAGCCTACCCCGGCGACATCTTCTATCTCCATTCGCGCCTGCTGGAACGCTCCACGCGCCTGGCTGCCGACCACGGTGGTGGCAGTATGACCGCTCTGCCGATCGTCGAGACCGAGCAGGGGGAGATTGCGGCCTACATTCCCACCAATCTGATCTCGATCACCGACGGCCAGATTTATCTGGACCGGAACCTGTTCGCCTCCGGCTTCCGTCCCGCCATCGATATAGGCAGATCGGTATCCAGGATCGGTGGCAAGGCGCAGCATCCCCGTATCAAGGAGGAGGCGGGCCAGATGAAACTGGACTATCTGCAATTCCTGGAACTGGAAGTGTTCACCCGTTTCGGCGCCAAACTCGAGGAGACCATGGCGCGAAAGCTGCAGCGTGGCAGAGTGCTGCGTGAGATCCTCAAACAGGACCGCCTGCACCCTCAGCCGATCGAATTCCATCTGGCCTGGCTCATCGCCTTCAACGAAGGATTACTCGATGAGATGGCTCCTGCGGAGGTCGCTGCCTGGATGGACAGGCTGGAACGCCACGTCAGGGAATCGGGCCTGGGACTGGAGACCGCAAGGGAGGTCTGGTTGACCCGGCTCAGGGCGTGGGTGGCATGAGCCGGAGACGCGAAGTGGAAACCCATCTGAGGACGCTCGGCGAGATCCGTGAGATCATGGGCGCGATGAAGAATTTGTCGTTCATGGAGACCCGCAAGCTGTCCCGCTTCATCGATGCCCAAAGGCAGGTGGTACGGACGATCGAAGCGGCGGCGACAGATTTCATCCGGGCCCATCCGGATCTTTTGCCTGTTCCCGGCCAGGATTCGGTGCTGTTCCTGGTGGTGGGTTCGGAACGGGGTTTCTGCGGGGATTACAATGAAACCCTGCTGCAGCGGCTGGAGACCGAATGTTTGGAGAGGGCCCATGTGCCGGACCTCTTCGTGGTAGGCAGCAAGCTGGCAGACCGGCTGGAACAGGACAGGCGGGTGATTCATAGCATGACGGGTGCCTCGGTGGCTGAGGAGGTACCCGGTGTGATGCAGCAGGTGGTGGACATCATCGATGAACTCGAAACGAAGCGGCCGATT
>JALVSV010000371.1 GCA_027024125.1 Methylothermaceae bacterium
GGTCCGAATTGGATGGAAATATCAAATATTCCTATGACGGAGTGATTTACAACGTGTTCAAGCGTCAGTCCGACGGGAGCTGGAAGGCACAGGTACAGCGCTGGAACTGAGACAACAGCGCCTGCGACAGACAAGAAAAATCAGCGTTGTTCCATTGGGGAACCGCAGCAGAAAGGGCCCGGCTAAACGGCCGGGAAACCTTTCCAAGCGGTTTTTTTATGCCTGTTCCTTTTCCGGTTGCTTGCCGTAATGGCTGGAGACATAACTCTCGACGATGGCCTGGAAGTCTTCTGCGATATGGTCACCTTTCAAAGTGACCGTTTTCTGCCCATCCTCGTAAACGGGAGCCACAGGTGTTTCGCCAGTCCCGGGTAGACTGATGCCGATATTGGCATTCTTGCTCTCTCCCGGCCCGTTCACCACGCAGCCCATGACTGCAACGTGCATTTCCTCCACCCCTGGATATCGTTCCCGCCACTGTGGCATCTTTTCCCTGAGATAATCCTGAATCTGTTGTGCCAGACGTTGAAAATAGTCGCTGGTGGTACGTCCACATCCAGGGCATGAAATGACCATTGGGGTGAACGAACGTATGCCCATGGTTTGCAGAATCTCCTGGGCCACCACGACTTCCTTGGTACGGGGGGCTCCGGGCTCCGGGGTCAGGGAGATGCGGATGGTGTCTCCGATGCCCTGTTGTAGCAACACTGCCAGGGCGGCGGTGGAGGCGACAATCCCTTTGGTGCCGATCCCTGCCTCGGTCAACCCCAGATGTAGCGCGTAGTTGCAACGCTCGGCCAGATCCTGATAGACCGTAATCAGTTCCTGGACACCGCTCATCTTGCACGAGATGACGATTTTGTCGGCAGTCAGACCTATTTCTTCGGCTTTGGCGGCGCTTTCCAGGGCTGAAGTGATCACGGCATCCCGCATCACTTCATCGAGGTCACGGGGTTCGGGAAGTTGAGCATTTTCATCCAGTAGTCGGGCCAGCACCGATTGATCCAGACTGCCCCAATTGACACCGATCCGAACCGGTTTGTCATAGCGGATGGCGAACTCGATCATCTGGGCGAACTGTGGATCACGCTTGGTACCCCGGCCCACGTTGCCTGGGTTGATCCGGAACTTGCCCAGGGCCTCGGCGCAGGCAGGATATTTGTCCAAAAGCCTGTGGCCATTGAAGTGGAAGTCACCCACCAGGGGAACATCACAGCCTTGCCGGTCCAAACGTTCACGGATTTTGGGTACTGCCGCAGCAGCGTCTTCGGTATTGACGGTGATACGAACGATTTCTGACCCGGCACGCGCCAAGGCGATCACCTGTTCTACCGTGCCATCGATATCCTCTGTGGCGGTATTGGTCATGGATTGGATGACGATCGGAGCGCCGCCGCCGATTTGTACATCGCCGACTTTTACGCCCACAGAAGGCCTTCTATTGATTGGAGGTGTGCTCATACGTGGACTGCTTTCCAGCTGCTAGTATTGTTGATAAAGGATCTAGGGAAATTCCCACCATTATAATGAAAAGTGGTTACCGTGAGGATTCATTATTTCTCTGACATTCATCTGGAATTTGGCCCACTCAAGTTACCGGACGTGGATGCTGATGTCATCGTCGCTGCGGGGGATATCGGATTGGGGGTCCAGGGATTCGAATGGCTGGCTCGTTTGCAGCGTCCTGTGGTCTATGTTGCTGGAAATCATGAATTTTACCAACAAGACCATGGAAGTTTGGTGACACGTCTGGAGAAACGGTCGCGAGAGGGGGGGGTCCGTTTTCTCGAGAATCGCAGCATCATTCTGGACAACGTGCGTTTTCTGGGTTGTACCTTGTGGACCGATCTTGGTGCCGGAGAAGAGGATGTGAGCCACCTGGAGTCCACTGTCAACGATTTCCACAAAATCTGTTACAACGGCGGACCCTACCGGTTGCATCACTATCAGGAGTTGCATCGGCGCTCCAGGGATTGGCTGGAGCAGTCGTTACAGACACCTTTTTCCGGTCCCACAATCGTAGTGACACATCACGCCCCTACATTCTGGAGTTGGGACAATCGTCCATCGGCCCTGAATCGTTTCGCCTACTGTAACGACCTGAGGGGGCTGATGTACGAATATGATATCGCTGCATGGTTCCATGGTCATACACATGTAGTGCGGGATTACCGCTGTGCCGATACGCGCATTCTCTGCAATCCCAGGGGTTACCATGGAAAAAATACGGTCCGGGAGTTTCTCCCCGACAGAGTGGCCGAGGTCTGAGCCTCATCGCCCATTCCTTTTCTTCCTTCGCTGACGTGCTACTTTTCTATTAGTGGAGAATGAATTGTGAGGAGGACCACTCTTGGATATCGCAACCCTGGTTGGATTTCTCGGCGGGCTCGGGATCATTGGTGCCGCCATAGGCATGGGCGGCGATTTCGGCTTGTTCGTCAATGCACCCTCCATCCTGATTGTGGTCGGGGGGACATTCATGGTGACCCTGATGAAAATCACCCTGGGGGACTTTTTCCGTTCCTTTGGGGTGGCCCTGAAAGGTTTCTTCAACAAGGTGGAGGATCCCGCGAAGCTGATCGAAGAGGCCGTGCGTTTGGCGGACGTGGCGCGTAAAAATGGCCTGTTGGCGTTGGAGAATGAAACCGTGGACAACCCTTTCCTGAAGAAAGGGGTGACCTTGTGTGTGGATGGGCATGACCCTTCTTTGATTCGCAAGATGTTGAGTGAGGAGATCAATCAGGCCATCAAACGCCATGAGGTCGGTCAAACCATGTGGACTTCCATTGGAGACATGGCCCCGGCGATGGGCATGATTGGAACACTCGTGGGGTTGGTGCAGATGTTGGCCAACATGTCCGACCCTGCCAGTATTGGTCCGGCCATGGCTGTGGCTCTCCTGACCACTCTTTATGGGGCTGTCATCGCCAATGCCTTTGCCATCCCTCTGGCTGACAAGCTTGCCCTGATCAGTGAATATGAAAGGACGACCAAATCCCTGATCATCGAGACGATCAACGGGATCCAGGAAGGAATGAACCCCAAGGTGCTGGAAGCCCTGCTCAGTACTTATGTGCCAGAGAAAAAACGACAAAATGGTGATTGATGGTGTCTGATCAGGCAGAAGAATGTCCCAAGTGTAAAGCCGGTGCACCGGCGTGGGTGATGACCTTTGCGGATTTGATGTCGTTGTTGATGTGCTTCTTCGTGTTGCTGCTGTCTTTTGCCACCATGGACGTGAACCGTTTCAAGAGGATGGCCGAGTCCATGAAAGACGCCTTTGGGGTGCAGCGGGAGATACCGGCCTATGAAACCGTCAAAGGAACCAGTGTCATTGCCCAGCATTTCTCACCTGGCACAGTCGAGCCCAGTCCCATTGAAGAGATTCGCCAGAGTACGACCCAGGAGCAGCCGAATCTGAATATCCCCGATTCGACCAGGGAGATGGACAGGGAAGAGATGGAGGCCAGACTGGAGGCAGAACGACAAAAGGAGCTGGAGGCCGAAACGAAAAAAATTCGCGAGTCACTGCTGGATGAAATCCTCGCTGGGAAAATCTCTGTTGAGATGGAAAACCGCAGAATCGTTATCCGCATTCACGAAAAAGGTTCCTTTCCCTCCGGTAGCGCCGTATTGAACGCCGGTTTTGGGAAGTCTATGAAAAAGATCGTCGAGGTGGTGAAACACAGTAGGGGAAAAATCATCGTGGCAGGACATACCGATGACGTACCCATCAGAACCGAATGGTACCGTTCCAATTGGGAGCTGTCCTCTGCACGAGCCGTTTCCATGGCCCACGAACTCCTCCGGGAT
>JALVSV010000372.1 GCA_027024125.1 Methylothermaceae bacterium
TGGGGTTGGGGGCAGCGTTGACAGGCGCCATGCGGATGGCCTTGATGCGGGCTTCGAGCCGGGCGGTCAGTCATGGCAAAGGAGAAGAATGTGGCGATGGAGGTGCAGGCTTCAGCTGTCATTGAGTGTTCGTAGGGGAATCGGAAGAAACGGGCATCAGAATGATGCCCGTTTTATTTTCCCGGTCAAGCCTTTTGCTAGAATCACCGCTGGGCTTTTCGAATGGGTAAGAGTTGAAAAATGATGAGTGATAAGATCAGTTGTGACTTGTGCGGCTTGCCAGTGGAGATCCCCGATTTTCGCCTGGAAACCAAACAGGGAACCAAGCAGTTTTGCTGCGAGGGATGTTTGGGTATCTATCGGATGCTGCACGAGGACGACATTGTCGAACAGGAGCACGGATCTTCCGGTTCGTCGGAATGAATGATTATTTGGATTAGGAGTAACCAATGGCACATATTCACGGTGACAAGAAAAAAATGGCGGAACAGGCGGTCCATGCGGCCAGGTCGGCAATGCAAGGCCCGGGACCGCATGGCCCCATGATGGAGCATATGGCAAGCATGCCGGGACCCCATGGACCGATGATGAATCACATGCACGGAAATGTGGCAGGACATGTGGCCAAAGGGGCAATGGTTTCGGTGGGAGCGAAAACAGGAGGATCACTGATGAAAAGACTGGCTCGACACCCCTTATTGATGTTCGGTCTCGGTATGGTGGCCGGTGTGGTGGTATACAAATACCGCAAGCAGATTATCGCCTCGGCGGTGGAAGTGGGAGAAAAGGGCAAGGATTTCGTCCTGAAACAAAAGGAAAACCTTGAAGACATCGTGGCATCGACCCAGGAGGAAGGGGAAGAAGAATCCTGATGATTACCCGCCAGATTCAATTGCGTTATCGTGCACCGGGACACGTGCGGTTTCAGTTGCCGCCTGTGCTGACGACGCCGGAGTCGGCAGCAGCACTGACTGCTGCTGTGCGAAGGATCGATGGGGTATACCGGGTGCGGCTGTCCGGGAACAAGCTGTCGATTCGTTATCACGAGGCATTTTGCAGCTTCAAGCAGCTAGCGCGCCAGCTTCATGTCATCGTTACCGGGCTGGAACAGCAGGGGCGTTTGAAAGCACCAGTGGTCGCGGTACGCCATTCTCTCTTGCGCAGGATCAAGGAGACTCCGGTTGCATCCTGGGCACGGGAACGGGTCCAGGATGTGCGTGAAACCTTCGCTGCTTTCGGTATTTTGGCCCGCCAGGGGTTGAAACGCGGTCCGAAATTCCTCCACGACCCCAAGGCACTGGCCTTCGAATTTGCCAACGACCTGTTGGTGCTCTATCTGATCAGGATTCACTGGCACCGTATCGTCACCCAATGGATTCCCAATCCCATCAAACACCGCTACGAGTGGGCGGCAATTTTTTATATGACGTATCTGTTGGTGCGCTCGCGCTTGCCGAAAAAATAATAGGGAAAGATCATGGCCGAATATTTCCAGGTGGCCCATCGGTTACGTCGCCGGCTCCGCATCGTTTCACCAGTGCTGAAGGGGGATGTGGAAAAGACCTATCTGTTCGAGATCCTGCTGACCAAAAGGGAGGGGATCAAACAGGTCAAGGCAGTGCCGGAGATCGGTTCGGTGACAATCTGGTTCGATCCCAAGCAACTGCCCCCTGACAATATGCTCCGTGTTTGTGAAACGATCCTGGCCAATCTGGCCACGGCCGAACCGAAATTGTTCGAACCCAAACCAGTCGATCCCAACACCCCAGTGATCGAAACTCAGTTTGCGGTGGAGGGTATGACCTGCGCTTCCTGCGCCCTGCTGATCGAGATGATTCTGCGCCGTGATCCGAGAGTCAAAGAGGTCAACGTCAATTTCGCCTCCGAGACCGCTTCTGTCTGTGGTGCTCTGGACAAGGAAGAGATTTATCAGCTGGTCAGCAAACTGGGACACCGGACTTATCCTCTCGACACGTTGTCGCAGCGCAAACTGTTGATGGAGAAAGAACGTCAGCGTATAGAAGACACCCGGCGGCGTTTCGTCAGGGCGGCTCTCCTGAGTACCCCCGCAATCGTGATTGCCATGGCGATGCCCAAACGGCGGATCTGGCACTGGATCCAGTTTTTCCTGACCACGCCGGTGGTGCTGGGCAGCGGCCGGCCCTTTTTCGACAAAGCAGTTGCCCTGGCCAAGCAGAAGTCGGCCAACATGGATTCCCTGGTGGCCCTGGGAACGGGAGCCGCCTATGGCTACAGCGTACCGGCATTGCTCCTCGGCAGGCATATGGCGCTGTATTTCGAGGCCGCCGCCGGCATCATCACCTTCGTGTTGCTGGGTCGCTACCTGGAGGAGAAGGCAAAAGGTCAGGCCCACGAGGCCATCTACAAGCTCATCGATCTGCAACCCCAGACCGCCACCCGGATAGAGGACGGGCGGGAGGTGGTGATTCCCATCGATGAGGTTGGAGTGGGTGACATTCTGCTGGTGCGACCCGGCGAACGGATCCCCACCGATGGCGCAGTGATCGAGGGCACCACCACGGTGGACGAGTCGATGTTGACCGGTGAATCCATGCCGGTGGTCAAGCATCCTGGGGATCAGGTCATCGGTGGCTGTATCAACGGCCCCGGTGCCTTTCGGATGAAAGCCACCGCAGTGGGTCCGGATACGGTCCTGGCCGGCATCGTCAACATGGTGGATCAGGCTCAGGCGGCCAAGCTGCCAATCCAGAAGACGGTGGACCGGATCTCGGCGTTGTTCGTCCCCGGGGTATTGGCTATTTCCGGGTTGACCTTCGGGGGCTGGTTGTTGGCAAGCGGGCGATTCACCACTGCGCTGGGTAACGCCATTTCGGTATTGTTGATCGCCTGTCCCTGTGCCCTGGGTCTGGCGACACCGGCGGCGATCATGGTGGGGACCGGCCAGGCGGCGCGGCGCGGCATCTACATCAAGAATGGAGAAAGCCTGGAACTGGCGGCCCACCTGACTGCGGTGATCTTCGACAAGACCGGCACCATCACCGAGGGACGGCCGGAGGTGACCGACTTCATCGTCCTGCGCGATGACATCGATTCCCGGGTTTTGCTGGCCTGGGTGGCTGCTGCCGAAGTCAATTCGGAACATTTTCTTGCCCGTGCCATCGTGGAGAAGGCGCAGCAGGAAAAAATAGCGGTGCCAACCGCGGTGGATTTCCAGGTCCAGCCTGGGGAAGGTGTCAGCGCCAAGGTGGACGGCCATCGGTTGCTGGTGGGCAATCAGGCCTGGATGGCCCGCCACGAGGTGCTTCTGGAAGGCCTGGAGCTGCTGGTGGAACGCATCGGTGGTGAGGGAAAGACCCCGGTATTCGTGGCCCTGGACGGACATCCTGCGGTGTTGATCGGTATTGCCGACCAGTCCCGTTCCAATGCCCGCTCAGCCATCGACAAGCTGCACCGAATGGGAGTCAATACCCTGATGGTGACCGGCGACGCGGAAAGGCCTGCACGTTATATCGCCCGACAGGTGGGCATCGAGGAGGTCATCGCCGGCGCCAAGCCTGACGACAAGTTGCGCCAAATCCGCCGCCTCCAGGCGCAGGGAGAGAAGGTCGGCATGATTGGCGACGGCATCAACGACGCCCCGGCCCTGGCGGCTGCGGACGTGAGCTTTGCCGTCGGCAGTGGCACCGACATCGCCATCGACGCCGCCGATATCACCCTGGTCCAGGGCGACATCGAGAAGGTGGCCGACGCCATCGACATCTCCGCCTTCACCCTCCGGGTCATCCGCCAGAACCTGTTCTGGGCCTTCGGTTACAAC
>JALVSV010000373.1:0-10729 GCA_027024125.1 Methylothermaceae bacterium
ATGCGGGTTGGTTCGGTTTTGGGAAATTCGAGTTGAGTACTTGAAATCATGAGCGACATCAACCAGAACAGTCCCAGTGAGGCGATAAGGCCTAGAACCAAAGAGGCGGGCCAAAGCAACGGGGTGTTCATCTGGATTCAGTCGTGGCGGCAATGGCCATATCAGTCACACCTGCCAACCGGACCTGATCCATGACGCGTGTCAGGATACTGACCTTCGCGTCTCGGTCGGCGGCAATGACAACGTTGCCAAGAGGGTTCTCCGCCCGCAATCTGGTGATCACAGCACGAACCGCCCGGATATCTACCGGCCGTTTGTCAATCCAGATTTCATTATTGGGTTTGATGGCAATAATGATGTTTCCGCGTTCCTGACGCTGTGCCGTTTGCGCTGTGGGTCGATTGATCTCTATGCCGGATTCTTTGACGAATGAAGTGGTGACGATGAAGAAGATCAACATGATGAATATGATATCTAGCATCGGCGTCAGGTTGATTTCGCCGCTGTCTTGGTCCTGATTGTTTCTGTAGTGTCGTCTCATCAGTCGAATTGAAGGCTGTCGCTTAAACGGCGAGTTTCAATGTCCACCCGGTGTTCGATACGCTGGCTGAAATACAATCCGGCGATGGCAACGGTCATTCCGGCAAGGGTGGGAAGGGTGGCATGAGAAATATGGGTTGCCATCGCTCGGGCGTTGCCTGATCCGAAAACTGCCATGGCATCAAACATATGGATCATCCCTGTCACGGTCCCCAGTAGCCCCAATAACGGACACAGCCCGACGAGTGCTTTGATCAGGATTAAAGTTCGGGCGAGTTGATGGCGGGCATTGCTGATCATGGTTTCCCTGATCCTGTGGGCATACCATGAATGTTTGTCGGTCCTTGCCTGCCATCGGGCCAGCAATTGTTTCGCAAATTCTGGATACCGAAAATAAAAAAATAGGTAGCGTTCGACAAGCAGCGTCCAAAGCGCCACTGCCAAGGCGAAAATCAGGGGGATGATCGGCCCCCCCTGGACGAAAAAGTCAGCGATGGATTCTATCATTCCCATTCGTGGAGCAAACTAGAAACTGGTTGTCTGGTGCATCTCCTGGAGCCCACGGCAAATACAACGGTACGGGTATAAGAGTTCCTGTCCGGGATATGGCTGCCGCACAATCATTCCCATCATGGTTTGCGCCCACGATTCTCCAGGATCATGCTGATCAGACCGGCACTCTGTTCCTCCAATATCTGAATGATGGCACGACTGCGGTTGACCAGGAGTGAGTGAAGGAACAACAATGGAATGGCAACGGATAATCCTAATAATGTCGTTACCAACGCCTGGGAAATGCCTCCGGCCATCAGTTTGGGATCTCCGGTACCAAACAGACTGATTGCCTGGAAGGTCTGGATCATGCCGGTGACGGTCCCCAAAAGACCCAGCAGGGGAGCGACGGCAGTAATGAGTTTTACCAGTGCCTGCCCGCGCTCCAGCGGTGGAATCTCTTTCAGAATCGCTTCATCGAGCAATGCCTCCAGGTTTTCCGGATCTGTCTGTTTGGTTTCCAAGGTGGTTTTGAGAATTCTTCCCAATGCATTGTCTTCCCGGGGTGTTTCCAAGTGGGACAGTTGAGCGTTGACGCGACTTCCGACTTTATACAGGAAAATCAGACGTGTGGTCACTATCAAGAGGCCTGTGAGTCCTAATGCCAGAATGATGTAACCGATAATCCCTCCCTGCTGAATTCTTTCACGCCAGTCGGGTGCATGGATTAGTAATTCCAGGAGGGTACCTCGGGAGGGATCAATTGCCACAGGGGCCCAATCTTCTCGGGCATCCATGAATTTTTCCGCAAGGCTCAGAGTTCGGCCTTCTGGTTGCCTTGGAAGAAGCATGAGGGTTTCTGTTTCAGGCAGATAGCGTAAGTAACCCTCTTTGGAAATTACATTGAACGTACCTATTCTGACCACCTCATTTCGGGTGGGTATTCCTTTGGTGTCGAGGACCTCGGTGCTGAATCGGGAAACCTTTCCGGATTCGGCCATTTCCTGGAGTAGTAGATACCAAAGGGTATTCAACTGTTCGACTGTCGGGAGCCTTTTGTTTTCGGCGATGGGCGTAAGCCTTAATGCTCTTCCTGGAAATTGCGCTGAAACCAGAGAATGCTCGAGTCTGGCTTTGAGGTCCCCGGCTACTTGACGTACGGTGCCTACGATTTCTCCCAAGACGCCACTGCTGGCTTGCAACTTTTGCTCCAGTTCGGCCAGTTGTTCCCGGTTGGTTTCGAATTGGTTTTTCAGTTGGACGGCTTCCTTCTCCAGTGTTGCCAGCTCGCTTTTGGCTTTAGCCAGAAGTTGTTGCCTTTGGTTTCTATCGGCAAGAAACTGCCTTTCGCGCTCGTGGTTGAGACGGCTGATTTCCTGTTGGCGTTGTTTGACCTGATTCAACAATTGGTCCAGATCGACTGCATTGGAATGACCTGTGACCACCAATAACATTAGGGTGAAACCTATAATACGAGTCTGCAGCATCATCGTGCCACCTCTGCCGCTGGCATCGGAAGGACCAAAAGATCAGGTGCCGCTTCTTTGCGAGCGATTCTAAGTCCATGGCGAATGGATCGACGATAGTTATTTGGAAGTGTTTGCCAACGGTGGTCTTTGGCCAGCCACATGCCTGAAGTGCTACCGTCCAAAGTCTGATAGAACAAAGCAACCCTTCCAATGCGTAGGAAATCCACGGGTCGCTTCTTGCCGTCCAACTCGAGTTCGGCTCGGTAGGCTTCGATGGTCACCGCGTATTCATTTTCTATTTGATAGGCCTCTAGAATGCGGCGAAATTTTTCTGCAGTCGTGGTATCGGCCGACTTCAACAGGTGTTCGAGTTGCTCTATGCGTTGCCGCCTTTCTTCCCGAAGGAACGGAGTATCCATTTCGACGAATTCTTCCAGGGTTTTGACCATGGCTGTCATGAGAGGGATAACTTCCCTTTCGGCAACGGTGATCTCTTCAAGTTGGCGCTGCAGATCCTCTTTTTCCTGTTGCTGGGATTCTACCAACTGCCTCAGGTTGGCGGTATAGGACTTCAATGTCTTGATCTCGCGCAAGGTGCGGCGGTAATCTTCCAGCATCTTGCGACTGGCATCATTCAAAGCATCGATCTTTTGTTGGCTTTCTGCCGACTTCCGAAGTGTATTGGTTTCCACTGTCAGTGATTGATCCAAGGGATCTGCGCTGAGCGTTGTCGCCATGATGACGACCCAAGTCGAAAACGCTATCCTTAGGGCTGGCATTGCATGTTTCCTGATATCAAATGGCGATGAACGATAGCATAATGAGTGGAAATTACAATCTTTCCTGAAGAGAAGGCGCCTGCATTTTAGCCAAATTTTGTGGGTTCGAACTGCCAAAATGATAGGATTTATGTGGTTGATGGCCCTGTGAAGTAAGATGGGGCTTGCTAAAGGATCGGGTGTTTTCTATTATTGACTGTTTTATCAGTGGCTGTTGACGCCAGGCCTGAAATCATTTGGGTGGCTACGATGTATTCGGATAAACCCAGCCGCAAACTACGATCAACAACGTGGCTGAGATTGTCGCCTGGCACCCACCTGACCAATGGATGAAGGATCTGTTGGGCATTGGCCGAAAACATGAGATTAATTGAGACAAGAGGTCATTTTGCATGAAATCTGGTATTCATCCTGAATATACGGCTGTCATTATCACTTGCAGTTGTGGCAACACCATTGAAACACGTTCCACTCTGGGGCGGGATATCCATGTGGAAGTATGTTCCGCCTGCCACCCTTTTTATACAGGTAAGCAGAAAATTGTCGATACGGCAGGTCGGGTAGACAAATTCCGGCGTAAGTACGGCGGGAAATAACTTTCATTGTCATCCCTCGGTTCCGGCAGTGGCGTATCTGTCGTCTTTGCCGGTCAACCCTTCTTCAGCATTCGGCGCAGGGCTTTGATTGTGGCGCTCGGGACAGCATTGCGTGCAATCTGTTTGCGGGCATGGGGCAAATACAGTCGGACTTCAATGAGACGTGTGTTCCATTGAAAGGTGAGCACCGGGATTTCCATCTTTTTTCCATGGCATCTGATCACCAGGTCAGGTGCTTCACGAAAGCGGACATTGGTTTCGACAAGTTTCCAGATGACTTCTTCTGGCGTATCCGGATATAGATTCAGAATAATAGGATTATGCTCACCCGCCGTACCTTCCAGCACGGTCCCAATCAAGCGGGGGGAGAAAATGCCAAGAAATTCCATTGCCTGAAGGGCCGTCATTCGAAGATGATGGATGAATTCGTCCTGTTGCTGGAAGCGAAATATCCGATGGTATTCCTGTAATGCGGCAGTGACACTGTCATCGTCCGGTAGGAACTTCCTCCAGTCCAAACCCAATCTTTCTGAGGCCTTGCGTTTGGCAACTGCATAATTGTCTATGCCTTCTTCAACGATCAGTCGGGCGCTGAGTTGTGCAATGCGAATGTGATTGCGTGTCGTTTCCATCGTCTTTTAATAAAGGGAATTTAATACCGATTCGCCTCGTCCTCCCGAAGCAGGCTGAAGGGTAGCTGGTTGATAATCTGGGACATTTTCCTGGCGAAAGATCTCTGCGATCGCGGCAGAGTTCGAGTTGGTGCGCAGGCCCGTTGAGGGATCGATCAGTGCAGTGACCAGCCCGTCTGGCATGGGAAACTGGAGTTCTGGCCGATCTTTCAAGGCGACCTTCATGTATTCCATCCACATGGGTAAAGCTGCCTTTGCGCCCGTCTCTCCCTTTCCCAAGGGTCTGGAGGAGTCGAATCCGACCCAGCTGATCGCAACGAGGTGAGATGCATAGCCATTGAACCAGGCATCACGTTGGTCGTTTGTGGTGCCGGTCTTGCCTGCCAAATCGTTACGGCCCAATTGTTTGGCGCGCACACCCGTACCGCGGCGAATGACATCTTGCAGCAGCGAATGCATCAGGTAGTGGATGCGTGGAGACACAATTCGTGGGGCAGCATCGGAGCAACGTTCACAAGATTTTAGGGGATGTGCCTGTTCGAGTGTCTCTCCCCCCTGAATTTCTATCCTTTCGATGAGGTAAGGGGTGATTCGGTATCCTCCGTTGGCAAAAGTGGAGAAGACCCGTCCCATGTCCAATAGCGTTGCCGTTCCACTGCCCAGTGCCAGAGTGGGGGTCCTGGGAAGCTGCTGGGGTTTGAATCCAAAGCGCAATGCGGTTTCTATGACTCTGTCGATGCCGATTGCTTGTAACAAGCGAATCGAAACCAGATTGCGCGAGTGACGCAGCGCAACTCTCAATCGGGTGGGGCCATAAAATTTACCACTGTAATTCTCTGGTCTCCAATCTGATTCTGCGGTGCGATAGATGATGGGGGCGTCATTGATCAGGCTGGCGGCGGTAAACCCCGATTCCAGGGCTGCGGTGTATAAAATGGGCTTGAATCCGGAACCGGGTTGGCGTTGGGCCTGTGTTGCCCGGTTGAACTTGCTCAGATCGAAGTCGTATCCGCCCTGAAGAGCCAGGATAGCCCCGGTTTGGCTATCAAGGGACAGCAAGGCGCCCTGGACCTCAGGAATTTGGGCGAGACGCCATTGGCCTTTGGTGTCTTTACGTATCCGTATCAGGTCGCCGGGTTGCAGTATCTCATCCACACGGCGAGGCGGGCGTCCCACCCGGTTTCCTGGGAGAGCCTTACGTGCCCAGCGTATTCCTTCCCAGGTGAGTTCTATGGTGTCGCCGGTTGCCAATAAGAGTTTTGCCACTTTGGTTTTGTTGGAAATTCCAGTCACTACGGCAGGCAGGGTGTCATCACCAAGCTGAAATGAATTTAATACATCGATCTTGGTCTTTATGGGGGCAGTGGTGTCGACATGCCCTTCCGGCCCACGATAACCATGACGTTCATCATAAGCGTGAAGGGCGGTTTGTACAGCCTTGCGGGCAGCTGACTGAAGCTTCATATCCAAAGTGGTGAAAACCCGAAACCCTTTGGTATAGGTTTCCTCGCCGTAGCGTTGATAGAGTTCGGATCGTACCCATTCTGCAATATAGGATGCACTTGGGTCATGATTTGGGCGATTGAGTGAAGCGGTGATGGGCTGGGAGGTGGCAGACAGATATTGGGGCTCTTCTATGAAGCCCAGGTCATACATACGTTGGAGAACATAATTGCGTCTTTCCAGAGCTCGGCTGGGATTTGAGATCGGGTTGAAACGGGAAGGGGCTTTGGGCAATCCCGCGATCATGGCGATCTGGGCCAGATCCAGTTGATCGAGCGATTTGCCATAGTAGATCTGGGCAGCGGCGGCAATGCCATAGGCGTGGTGACCCAGGTATATTTTGTTCAGATAGAGTTCCAGGATCTCGTTTTTACTCAGTTCCTGTTCTATCTTCAAGGCCAGGAAGATCTCCTTGAGCTTGCGTTCATAGGTTTTCTTAGGGCTCAAAAAGAAATTGCGGGCCACCTGCATCGTGATTGTGCTTCCTCCCTGGCGTTTGTGTCCGGTTCTCACGAGCTCCCAGCTGGCTCTTAACAGCCCTTGAAGATCGACGCCAGGGTGCTGGTAAAAACGGGCATCCTCAGCGGCCAGAAAGGCTTGGATCAATGTCTCGGGAACTTGATCGATATCGATGGGAACGCGTTTCTTGTCACCGAAAGTAGCAATGAGTGTACCATCCCTGTCATAGACTTCGAGTGGGGTCTGGAAACCGATGGTGCGAAGGGCTTTAGGGTCTGGTAATTGAGGCGTGATATGGAAATAGACCACGGCTAATAGCCCTAGGCCGATCAATAGGGCAGCAATGAAAAACCACCCCAAGCCTTTGAGTAGAGTATGCATAGCAGATGTTGAACGAAAGGGAATTATGTGAAGTGAGTCAAATATCTGTCGTGTGAATTTCAGCCGGCGACTTCCAGCCTGTACATCGATAATAATTAACTATACTACAAAGTGACTGAATAACTGTGGTGTTGTTCCAAACATCCAGGGTTCCTCAAAAGAATCCATCGCAGCCCTAAGGAAACGATCTGATATGTTAATCAAACGTAAGCAGCCCTCATTGTTAGGAATCGATATCAGTTCGGCCGCGGTCAAACTTCTTGAACTAAGTAGGCAGGGAGATCGATATCGGGTCGAAAGCTATGCTGTTGAGCCTTTGCCACCCGATGCCGTTGTCGACAAGACGATCGCCGATGTGGACTTGATTGGCAAGTCGATCAAGGCTGTCATCAAAAAATCCGGCACCCGCCTGAGGCAGGCGGCAGTTGCGGTATCAGGATCGGCTGTGATCACCAAGGTCATTACAATGACAGCCTCCTTGTCAGAACAGGAACTGGAAGAGCAGATCCAACTGGAAGCCGACCAATACATTCCCTACTCTCTGGATGAAGTGAGTCTGGATTTCGAAGTTCTCGGCCCGAATGACAAGAACCCTGAAATGAACGATGTCTTGTTGGCTGCCAGCAGGCGGGAAAATGTGGATAACCGGGTTGCAGCTCTGGAGTTGGCCGGATTGAAGGTGGCTGTGGTGGATGTCGAAGCCTATGCTCTGGAAAATGCTTTCCAGCTGATCCACAAGCAGCTTACCCAAGAGACCGGCAAAAACGGGGCTATCGCCATTGCGGATGTTGGAGCTACCACGACGACTTTTAATGTGTTCCATGACGGGCGAATCATTTACACCCGTGAACAGGGATTCGGTGGACGGCAGCTGACCGAAGAGATTCAGCGCCGTTACGGATTGTCCTATGAGGAAGCCGGTTTGGCGAAAAAACAAGGAGGTCTGCCCGACAGCTATGTCAGTGAAGTGCTGGAGCCTTTCAAGATGGCGATGGTTCAGCAGATAGGCCGGTCTTTGCAATTTTTCCTGTCATCGAGTGCACACCGCAATATCGACTTGTTGGTGCTGGCTGGAGGTTGCGCCTCCATCGGTTCAATTGATCAGTTGGTCAATCAAAAGCTCGGAATCACAGCTTTGGTTGCCAACCCTTTCGTGCAAATGTCTTTGGCGGGCCGGGTCAACGCTCAGGAGTTACGGAATGATGCCCCGGCAATGATGATTGCTTGTGGTTTGGCTTTGAGGAGTTTTGACTGATATGGCTCGCATTAATCTACTTCCATGGCGTGAAGAACGTCGAAAGCAACAACAAAAAGAGTTTTTCCTGGCGATCGCTGCCGCGATGGGATTCGCTGCCATGATCATGCTGTTGGTGCATCTGTACATAGCAGACCGGATCGAATATCAACAACAACGCAATCGGTTCCTGAGCAGCCAGATAGCCATTCTGGACCGAAAAATTCGCGAGATTCGGGATCTGGAAAAGAAGCGTGACATGTTGATTGCCAAGATGGAGATCATTCAACGACTCCAGTCCAGTCGACCGGAAATCGTGCATTTGTTCGATTCGTTGGCCAAGACCGTGCCAAACGGTGTTTACCTGACTAAATTTCGTCAGGCCAACAACAAGCTCCACGTCTTTGGTGTCTCCCAGTCCAACGCCCGGGTGTCTGCCTATATGCGTAATATTGAGGCTTCCCCTTGGATGAAGAATCCCAGGCTCAAGATCATTGAATCCAAACACCCATCCAAACGAGGGCGCCAAGGGCATTTCTCCCTGCAGATCACGCAGGAACATCCCACAGCGAACGGGGCTGGAGGAGATCAATCATGAATCTTTCCGAAATCAACTGGGATATAGAGGCGGCTGGAACATGGCCATGGCCTGTCAAGATGACAACGATCGCACTACTTGCTTTGGCGGTGGTGGGGCTGTGGTTCTACTTTGATACTAAGGATCAACTGGCATCGTTGGAAAAGGTTCAAACCAAGGAAGAAAGCCTGAAACAGACCTTTGCCGCTAAGCAGAAAAAGGCCGCCAATCTGGAGGAATACAAACAGCAATTGGTAGAAATGGAAAAGACTTTTGGTGACATGTTGCGGCAATTGCCCAACAAGGCCGAAGTTCCAGCCCTTCTGGTGGATGTTTCTCAAACCGGACTGGCCAACGGATTGGAGTTCGAACTGTTCCAGCCTCAAGGTGAGATCAAAAAGGACTTCTACGCCGAATTACCCATCAAAGTCAGAGTGATCGGCACCTATGCGCAGCTTGGCTCTTTTGTCAGCGGTTTGGCTTCACTGCCCAGAATTGTGACGGTTCACAATGTTGCCATCAATCCCCTCGAAAAGAATGACAAATTAGTGATGAATGCCGTCATCAAGACCTACCGTTACCTGGAGGAAGGTGAGGGCAAGGCCAAGAAGAAACGGGCGAAAGGAAGAAAGCGGGGTAGAAGATAATGGTTGTGAAAGTACCGGTGACGATTCGTCTGATGACCTTGGCTGCATTGTTGCTGCTGAACGGTTGTGGTGATCGGGACCTGTCTGATTTGGAGGACTACGTTGCCGAAGTCAAAGCTCGTCCCAAAGGTGCTATCAAGCCTTTGCCAGAAATCAAGATGGTGGAAACATTTGTGTTTGAGCCCGAAGGTTTACGAGATCCCTTCAAACCAGCCAATCAGGAGCCTGCCCCTCAAATTGCGATGGGTGGAAGTGGGATCAAACCAGATACTACGCGCCCAAGAGAACCGCTGGAATCTTATTCTCTCGACAGTTTGAGAATGGTGGGAACCGTCAAGAAAAACGATGTGCTATGGGCCTTGGTTCAAACCGCGGAAGGGAGCATCTACAGAGTACGAACAGGCAATCACATGGGGCGAAACTTTGGTCGGATCGTGCGCATCACCGAAAACAGCATAGAGTTGATTGAGATCGTTCCCGATTCCCCGGGAAACTGGCGGGAAAAAGAAACCACTGTGGCATTGGCTGATTGATATGTTTTGGATACAACATGAGAAGGTAGACGCTTATGTTTAATGACGACGTTGCGGGCAAGCAATGGACTGTGAGTGGAGTATTACGCCTGGGGTGGCTGGTTGGATGGCTATTGTTGGGCCTGGCCTCGAGTGTGAATGCTGAGGAGATACAGCTGCAGGATCTTCAGTTCAAAACGTTGCCAGGGGATAAACTGCAATTGATCTTCAAGTTCGATGGACCGGCCGTTGCCCCAAAGGTGTTCCAAACCAACAATCCGGCCCGTATCGTTCTGGATTTCGCCGGGGTAAAAAACTCACTGGCAAAGAAGAACATACCGATCAATATGGGGGTGGTCACCCATGTGAGCGTGGTCAATGGTGGTGGAAGATTACGGGCTGTGATCAACCAGGTTGAACAGACCCCCTATGAATTCAAGTTGCAAGGGGATACGTTGTTGTTGACGGTGGAAAATACCAGCATGGCGGCTGCTTCTGCCGCCTCTTCCCAGGTTGCCGGGAGGGATTTGCTGGGTCAGCGTCTCGAAAAGATCGATTTCCGCCGCGGCCCGAACGGCGAAGGGCGAATTTTGATCCATCTGGCCAATCCCAATACACTGGTGGACTTGCGGGAAGAAGGGGGGCGGGTGATAGCCACGTTCCTCAATACGACCCTGCCACGTAACTTGGCCAAAAAGCTTGATGTCACGGACTTTGCCACACCTGTCAAAAGTGTCACGGCATTTTCGGATGGCAAGAAGACACGGCTGGTGGTCACACCTGTTTCAACTGCATACGATTATCTTTCTTATCAGTCTGATCGTCTCTTGACCATCGAGTTTCGCCCGCTGACCCGGGCCGAAAAGGAAAAAATCAAGAAAATGAAATTCCCTTATACTGGCCAGAAA
>JALVSV010000373.1:10739-11202 GCA_027024125.1 Methylothermaceae bacterium
GGATTTTACAGGGCTCAATATCATTGCGGCCGATTCGGTCAAAGGCAATGTCACCTTGCGGCTCAACAATGTTCCCTGGGATCAGGCCTTGGATCTCATTCTGAAGGCCAAGGGATTGGGGAAGCGCAAAGAAGGCAACGTTGTCTGGATTGCGCCTTTGGATGAAATCATTAAGCTGGAAAAAAAGGAACTTGAACATGTTCAATTCAAGGAACAGAAAGAACCTCTCAGAACAGAAATTATCCAGCTCAACTATGCCACAGCGGCAGATATCCAGAGAGTGCTGAAAGGCATGCAACGATCAGCCGCCAGGGAAGATACGGGAACTGTCCCCGAATACGCCACAACCTTCGATGACGGCAGGTCTTCTGCGGCCGATGGCGCTGTTGGCGGGGGTTCGATCCTGTCTCCTCGGGGAGAGGTGAATATCGATCAGCGTACCAATATTCTGATTGTCAAAGAC
>JALVSV010000374.1:0-3067 GCA_027024125.1 Methylothermaceae bacterium
GTGTGGAGGCCCGGGGCTGGTATTTGTGGCCAAAGCGTCAAGAGCCACCACCTTCCCCTCCTCCACCCTACTGGTGGTATGATCCCTGGTGGGGAGGATGTTATAGATATCCCTTATGTTGGTAGTTTTTACGCTAAAAACGGGAGATAATAATGCAGCTGGAAACACTGATTCATAGGATCAACGCAAAGATCATGCCCTGGATCAGGGAAATCCTGCACCTGATTCTGGAGGAGTTACGACCCTCCCCCCATCCCGAAAAGGCTTTCGAAGAGGATGTCGCTGGCGGATTGATGACTGCTCCCCTTTTCACGTTATCTCCCGATGATACTGTCGGGGAAGCCAGGAAACACATCCCCCCGGACTTCAACCTCTGCCGTATCCCCGTGCACGACTCGAAAGGCTGTTTGCTTGGGGCCGTCCCGGTCACGCGGATGTTCACGACCGATCCCCATACCCGGGCCGAAGATTGCATGGAACCATTACCTGCGGTTTCCACCGCCACGCCAGTCTCCCATGCCATCGCCACCGCGCTCGAGGCTGCCACTCCGATTTTGGCGGTCACAGACAACAGCGGGCGGCTCCAGGGGGTCGTGCCCAGCGACACGCTGATGCATCTGGTTCATGACCGTTATGGTGAAGTGCTCAAGCGTTTTACCGGTATTCGCGAGAATTCCGAACAGGCGGTCACCGCCATAGAAGGCGAACCTGGGAGGCGGGTCATCCACCGCATCCCCTGGCTGCTGGTAGGCACTTTCGGCAGTATGATCGCCACCCTCATCATGGCTGGATTCGAAAACATCCTGCGCAGCAATGTTGAAGTGGCCTTTTTCATTCCAGGCTTGGTGTATCTTGCCGATGCCATCGGCACCCAGTCGGAAGCCATCGCGGTTCGCGGCCTGTCTTTCAGCAAGACCTCCATCAAACGGCTGTGGTGGGGCGAATTGCAGACAGGGTTGTTGCTTGGGCTCATCCTGGCTCTGCTGGTGTTTCCTTTCATCTGGATCGCCTTCAGTGCCTCCCTCGCCCTGGCGGTCGCCCTGGCCCTGGTGTTCGCCAGCAGTGTGGCGACCAGCATCGGGCTGCTTTTCCCCTGGATCCTGACCCAACTGGGCAAGGATCCCGCCTACGGCAGTGGCCCCATCGCCACCATCATCCAGGATCTTTTGAGCCTGCTGATCTATTTTATCGTGGTCTATTGGCTGGTGTTCTGATTTTAGCCGAGCGAAAACACGGCGAAAGGAAGTCCACCTTACCCCAAAATCCAGTTACAACTCGAGACAGAGAGTGAGGCACTCACAGTGGAACCCGTCACCATAAAGGCAACCGACCATCCACACGTTTCCGGTTTAGAGCCGCCCCGATTAAAGGGCGGACTGCCATTGCTGGGGCATATGATCGACTTTGCCCGCAATCCTTATCATTTCATGCAACGTGCTCACGATGAATGCGGAGAGGTCGTGGCGTTTACACTGCTCGGTCAAAACATCGTGTTGTTGACAGGCGCAGAGCCAAGTGAGGCTTTTTTCCGTGCCCCGGACGAGCAGCTCGATCAGTCGGCGGCCTACAAGCTGATGACTCCCATCTTTGGTGAAGGCATCATTTTCGACGCGCCCATCCATCGCAAGAACGAACAACTGCGCATGTTGATGCCCTCTTTGCGTATCGATGCCATGGAGCGGCACAGTGTGACCGTGGTTCAGGAGGTGGAGGATCTGATCGCCGACTGGGGAGAGAGCGGTGAAATTGAACTGGTCGAGTTCATGAAGCAACTCACCATCAATACCGCCAGCCACTGTCTGCTGGGAAAAGAGTTCCGCTATGAAATCAGCGAAGAATTTGCCCAGATCTATCACGACCTCGAGCAGGGTATCAATCCTCTGGCCTATCACTTTCCGAATTTACCGATACCGGCTTTCAAGAAGCGCGATCGGGCCCGCAAGCGTCTGCAGAAACTGGTCGGCGACATCGTGCAAAAGCGAAAACAAAAGGCGGAGAAACCCAAGGACATGTTCCAGACCCTGATCGATGCCACCTACAAGGATGGCACCAAGTTGAGCGACAACGAAATCACCGGTTTGTTACTGGGCGCCATCTTCGCAGGTCACCATACCAGTTCAGGCACATCGGCCTGGGTGTTGCTGGAACTGTTGAAACATCCGAAGTTGCTGAGAGAAGTGGTTGCCGAAATCGACGAATTGTTTGAGAGGGACGGCCACATCAGCTTCGAAGGGTTGCGCAATATCCCAAAGCTGGAAAATGTCCTGAAAGAAGTGTTGCGGCTACATCCCCCGCTCATCGTGTTGATGCGGAAGGTGGAACAGGATTTGATCGTGGGACCCTACGTCGTCAAGAAAGGAAGCATGGTTTGGGTTTCCCCGCCCGTCACCCAACGGATTGCCAGCCTGTTTCCCGAGCCGGAGAAATTCGACCCCTCCCGTTACGAACCGGGCAGGGAAGAAGACAAGAATCTGTCGGCTTATCAGCCCTTCGGCGGCGGAAAGCACAAGTGCACCGGCAATGCCTTTGCCCAGTTCCAGATCAAGGCGATCTTCTGTGTATTATTGCGCCGCTATGAGTTCGAACTGGTGGATAGTGAGGATCGGTATGTGGACGACTACACCCAGATGATCGTGCAGCCCAAATCGCCCTGCCGGGTTCGGTATCGTCGCCGCAATATAGAATCCGCAACCAAACAACCGGCTCACTGCCAAAAGCCAACCGCCAATGTTGCAAGGAAAGAATATTCATGCCCAGCCACGACATTCAGGATAGTGGTGGACTACCACCTTTGTCAGGGCCATGGCGCATGCGTGGTCGAAGCACCCGAACTGTTTGAACTGGACGAGGACGGCAACATGCATCTGAAGATGGAAAACCCCGACCGCCAATTCCTGGCCAAAGCCGGGAAGGCAGTGAAATACTGCCCAAACCGGGCGCTGAGCCTGCAACTGGATGACGGGGAATAACAGATGCCAGAATCAACCTATACCCGCAGCGAGCTGGAAACGATGGTGGAAAAATGGCTGCAGGCCAACAGGGATGCAGAGGCCGAGGGCAACTGGGC
>JALVSV010000374.1:3077-3767 GCA_027024125.1 Methylothermaceae bacterium
GGCCAAACATCTAGGTCCAATGTACACCAAGGATGCCCATTACTCCTGGAACGTCGGCCCCTATGAGGAATTCAACGCCAAGGGCCGCAAGGAGATCGAAGAGTTGGCGCTGGGCTATCACATGGAGGGTTTCCAGGGATGGCAATACCCTTACCACGATACCATCATCGATGACAAACGGGGCACGGTCATCTGCTTCTGGAAGCAGATCGCGCCCTACACCCGGCCCGACGGCAGCAGGTATGAGGTGGCCGGTATCGGTGGCTCCTGGTTCGAGTATGGCGGCAACTTCCAATGGAGATGGCAAAAGGATTTTTTTGATTTTGGCAATGTCATGGAATTGTTTTTGGAACTGGCCGGTGATGGAAAACTGGAAGACCCGGTCAAAAAGAAAATCAGAATCAAAGCAAGGGGCGGTGTTTTGCCCGGTCATACCCAGCTTCGCAAGAAACCCAGTCTACTTCGGCAACTCAAGAATTATTCCGCCATGATAAGAATCGCCTTTCTGGGAAAATAGATGGCCGAACAGGAGCCACGGTGGTTCTCGGCCAACCCGGACAAGGCCCGGGCGGAACGGTTTTTTCTCCTGTATTCACCCGTCTGGATGGCCGTGATGGGGCTCACCATGGTAACAGGCTTGCACGAACGCTGGAGCGATGCCGGTTTCCTACTGCAAGCCTGTTACCATGG
>JALVSV010000375.1 GCA_027024125.1 Methylothermaceae bacterium
GGGCAACTATCTGCGCTATCTGGCCGGTGGCATCTCCCAGGCCCTCATCACCACCCTGGCGGGCCTGGTCACCGCGCTGTCCGGCCTCTATCTCTCCGCCCAACTGGAGCAGCGCGCCCGTTCCGCCCTGGGGCGCCTTTCCCTGGAACTGAGCCGGGAGGAGTGAGCCATGTTGCGACCCAACCGCTTCCAACCGCCCGAGTCGCCGAGTCTGAACATGACCCCGTTGATCGACATGGTGTTCATTCTGTTGATCTTCTTCGCCGTCAACGCCTCCTTCGTCAAGGAGGCCGGGGTCGAGGTCGAGCGTCCGGCGGCCAGTACCGCAGTGGTGCAGGAACACGCCACCCTGTTCGTGGCGGTTACCCGCGGTGGGGAAGTCTGGATCGAGAAGCGGCGCATCGATCCGCGCTCGGTGCAGGGCCGGATCGCCCGTCTGCACGCCGAGAACCCCAAGGCCGGGGTGGTCATCCTGGCCGACAAGCGTGCCCCAACCGGGCGGGTACTCGAGGTCCTCGACGCCGTCCGCCTGGGCGGGGTGGCCAATGTGGCGGTGGCTGCGGTGAAGAAGCCGTGAGAGTGCTCATCTATGCAATGGCTGCGGTGGCGCTGAATGCGATGCTGTTCCAGCTCATGGCCGCTCTGATCGCCCGTCACCAGATGGCCTTCAAACCGCGCCTGATCGCCCACAGGATCGATTTCATTCGCATGCCCGAACCCGCAGAGCCTCCACCGCCGCGCCGGGTGCGGACCCCGCCTCCTCCTCCCGCGCCCCCCAAACGCCCTCCAGCGGCGTCATCCACCAGTGCGGAGTTCCGCGCCAACGTGCGAGAGTTGCCCCTGCCGGTCCCGGGACTGAAGATCGAGACGCCAATGGCGCCCTCCCTGACCCTGCAGGCGCCGAAGCTGCCACCGCTTCTGGTGGAGGGCGAGCCTTCCAGGGATGGCAAGGGGCCGGTGAGGATGCCGCCGCCTTCGCCCGGATTCATCTGGGCCTCTGAACTCGAGCCGGTGGTGCAGATCCCGCCCCAGTATCCGCATCATGCATTGCGCCGCCGTATTGAGGGCTATGTGGTGCTGGAATTCACGGTCACGCAGACAGGTACTGTGGCAGATCCAATGGTGGTGGAATCGAGGCCGGAAGGTGTATTCGAGCGGGCGGCGCTCAGGGCCATTCGCCGCTGGCGCTTCAAGCCCAGGCTCAAGGACGGCAGGCCGGTGGCGGTGCGGGTGCGGCAAAAACTGGAATTCAGGTTCAGGAAACGATGAAGCGGTGGCTATGGTTCTTCTGTCTTTTTTGGCTGTTGCCCTCCCACGCTGGGGGCATGATTGCGCAATCATTCCATCAGCGGTTGCAGCAGGCCGAACAGCTGCAGCAGAAGGGCCATTATCGGCATTCCCTGGAAGTTCTGCGGTCCCTTGCCGGTAAGGCCCGTTCCGGTCTCGAGAAAACGCTGATACATACTTACCTGGCCTATGCCTGGCTGGGGCTCGGAAAACAGGACAAGGCTGCCGAAGTGGCCCGGGCCGCGCTCGATAATCCGGAGCTACCCAGGGAACTGGTACCGAATCTGTGGTTGCTGTTGGGACAGGCGGAATTGCAGCGTGGCCGTTATGGGGTTGCCGCCAGCGCCTTTGAGCGGGCGCTGGCTTTGGCCGAAGACGAAACACCCCAAGTGTACTATTGGGTGGCTTATGCCCTGTACCAGCAGAAAAATTATGCCAAGGCCATTGGCTATCTGCAGCAGGCGCTGAAGCGCCATCCCTCGCCACCGGAGGATTGGTACCGGTTGCTTCTGGCGTGCTGCCTGGAAGGGAAACGCTATGGCCTGGGTGAATCGGTGCTCAAACAACTTCTGGCACGACGACCAGACGATCCCGGCCGCTGGCGCCAACTGGCTGCCCTGTATCTGGAAAGGGGGCGCTACCACGAGGGGTTGGCGGCCCTGGTAGCAGCCTGGCATGAAGGGGCCCTGGATCGCCGGACCCTGCTCCAGATCGTGCGTCTGTATGCCCATGTGGGGGTGCCTGAAAAGGCGGCGCGTCTGGTGCGGAGCTGGCGGCAAGAGGGACGTCTGCCTGGCCAATTGAAATTGCTGGAGCTGGAGGGTGATCTCTGGCGCATGGCCAGGGAGCGCGAACAGGCCGTTGAGGTAATAAAACGCGTGGCAGAGCAGGGAAAGCAAGGCCGGCAATGGCTGGTCCTGGCCAATCTCTACATGGAGCAGGAACGTTGGAAGGAAGCTGCTGCCGCTGCGGCAAAAGCCCTGGAGATGGGTATCAGGCGTCCAGGCCATGCCCGTTTGCTGATGGGCATCTCCGCTCTGCGGGCAGGGGACAGAAACACTGCGGTCAAAGCCTTGGAAGCCGCCCGTCACAGTGGCACAGTGATGGCCCAGGCCGAATTTTGGCTCCGCTGCGCCCGGGGCGAGCGGCGTTGTCGTTGAAAACGGGCTAGAACCACTTCCTCCTGCCATCGTTCCTTCTCATTGCGGAAAATAATCGACACCGACAAGCAGTAAGTCCCCTACGTCCTTTCTGCCGACTTTCCCCGGCCCAGGGTGTACCAGAAACGGAATGGCGACCGTTGGATTCCTCGTGCTTTGCCTGAATCAGAAGTGTCAGGTTGGAAGATGCATGGAAATACGCAATGTATTTCTCAGATCTAAATATATGCATTAACTCATCAAGTTACAGCGATTAGTAGATTGGTGCACTTTGACTGGGTGGGTGAAATGACATGCTGGTGAGTGATATCACCCAAAAGCTCATGGGTAAGCATGAGTGCCAAAATGAAAACGCCACTAAAAATCAAGGGCTTCAGTAAAGGGCATGAAATTTGCTTTCTCCCCTTTTAACCAATAATTAAGAAATGTTCCGGAGGAGCTCCATGTCCACTACGCCCCACATCCCCTATGCCCTGGCATTGGCAGGCGGATTATTGCTGATGCACCCTGCGACCGCCAAGGTCAACTGGATCGACGAGCCGGTCGATCACCCCGCCTTTCCCCTGCTGGACGAAAACGGCGTGCACGTGCTCGATAGCGGCTTGCCCTACAGTCCCAGAAAATCCTGCGCCGGTTCCGGTTGTCATGATTATGACAAGATCACCAGCGCCTATCACTTCGAGATGGGCCGGGACGAAGCGAACGACAACTTCGGAGAGTTCAACAATTTCCTGGGCGCCAAATCCCTGGTGAGCCCCGGCTGGTTTGGCGGATTCAACTGTATGGGGGGCAGTATTCCCACTTTTTTGGCCAACAAGAAAAACGACTACAAGGATATGTTCCGCGACTACGGCGCACCGGGATTTATCAACGATTGCTCCAGTTGTCATGTCGGAGGCGGTTTCGGTGAAAAAGACCGCCACGGCGTTCGTTATACCGAGCGGGACCCGGCTACCATTCCCCCTTATGATGGCGATTACTACAACCGGGGCACTGACGAGAACAATGAAGATGCCCACGATAAAACCGTGGTTTCAAAATGGGACTGGCACAAAAGCGGGCTGTTGGAGGCCGACTGCATGTGGTGCCATGTCAGTTCCGACACCATGACCCTGCCCGACGAGCGGATGTCCCTCAGCCGGGGCATGATAGGCGCTTACCGCGGCGCCCGACGGGAATTTATCGGTAAAAACCAATTCCGCTATGCCGCCAATACCATTTGGGAATTCGTCAATCTCAACGCTGGCAATGCAGGTGAGCCTCTCAAGGTATTGACTGTGGAAAGGGAATGGGATGAGGAAGGTGAGGATTACA
>JALVSV010000376.1 GCA_027024125.1 Methylothermaceae bacterium
CTTCCACACTAACCATTGTCAACCAGTGTAACGTATAGCCAAAGGCAGATTTCCCGGTGAGCATATCCCCGTACTTGACCTGGTTCTCGCCGGTACAGAAGGTGACCAGCGTTAATCCAAGAAAGATGGCCCACGAATCCATGTCCGGTTCTGCCAGGAGGTTCCAGGCAGGATCAGGGTGAGGATCCTGATGAGGTGTCAGGTGCAGGGAGATTGAGTTTTTGGAGAAACATTGAGCGGAGCTTTTCCATCCGCATCCGGTTGGCGCCCAGGTCGCTATGCCCCACTCTTGAGGCGGAGCGAAAATGGATGACTTTGGTTTCCGGGTCGATCAGGAATTCCACGTCATCGACGAAGCCGAAAATCTGTGAGCGGAATTCGCTGCGGATATAATTACCGTCATTTTCCACAACCGAGCTGTGGGTCTGGGAATGTAACACCTCCAGCAATGCGTTTTTGGCCTGCTCGGTACTGCCGGTAAATTCAATGGGCGGAAGATAGTGTACTTTGTCGTGGGGATTGGCCTGGCTGGAAATGCAGTTGGGTGAGTTTGGGCAGGGGAGCAGTCGTCCTTCCTTGAGCCCCAGTGGAGGGCGGATATGGCTGTATTGGGCCAACAACCATAGGGTCAAGGTGGCGATGAGAAAGATCAAGATTGCGGCACCAAGTGTCATTTTGATATACGCTCCGATCACGGGTAAGCTCCCTTTGCTGTGGTTTTGACGTCCATTCTACACTGCGTCGTGCCTGGTGGAAGTGTTGAACAATGAATGTCGGGCGGTATTGTGTATGGCAGTGACGCCGGGATGTTTCAGTCTGCGTTCAAGGGAAATGACATAGAAATGCTCGCGAACGTCTTCGGTCCGCCCTATGACATCCAGTTGATATTGTTGGGTGACTTCCTTCTCTATCACTGACGGGGCATAGATGATCCCAGTCCCTGCCTGTCCGAAGACTTTCATCAAGGCACTGTCATCGAATTCACCAATGATGTGAGGTTGGATGTCAAGATATTCGAACCAGCTTGTTAATCTTCCCCGCATGGCTGAAAATGGAGTGGCTATGAGCATTGGAGCGCCATCCAGGCAATGTGGAAATCCTTGGCATTGAATTCCCATGGAAGGTGCGGCGAAGAAGCTGGTGCCGCATTCGCCGAGCAAATGGCTGAATGCCTTGACTGGGGTGTCGGCAGCCAGAGGCTGGTCACTGAGGATCAGGTCCAGTTTGTGGGCCACCAGTCCGGTGACGAGATTTTCCAACCGATCTTCATGGCATTGAATTTTGAAAGTATCGGACAGCAGCAGGGCGGGCTGTAACAAACGGTAGGCAATCAATTTAGGCAGAAAATCAGTGATTCCAACGGAAAAACGCCGTGGCTGAGTGGTGTTTTGGCCGTTGAGAACTTCCGTCAGTTCATCTCCCAAAGAGAAGATCTGGTCGGCATATTCGAATACGATTTTCCCTGTCTCGGTCAGGGACAAACCCCGTCCTTCCCGTTGCAGCAATTTGATTCCCAGGCGTTCTTCCAGAGTCTGGATTTGGCTGCAGATGGTCTGTGGGGTAAGGTGCAGCCTCTCTGCAGCGCGTGTCAGGCTGGTTTCCTGGGCTGTTACCCAGAAATAATGCAAATGTTTATAGTTCAATCGAGTCGACATATTTTTCAGATAAATCGAAGAATAATCCATATGTTTTCGAATTTTACCTGATGTAAATTCCGTTATCTTAGGAAATCTCCCAGAACTTCCATGAGTTTCAACCTATGAGCCCATCGCCTCCTGTCAACGACGATCAATTCAGTGTCTGGAAAAACCTGGGTCACGACCTTCCGGCGGGTATCGTTGTTTTCTTGGTGGCCGTTCCCCTGTGTCTGGGAATTGCCCTGGCCTCCGGTGCGCCATTGTCATCCGGCATCATTGCGGGATTTGTGGGCGGTTTGGTGGTGCCGCTGTTCAGCCGTTCCCCTTTGGGCGTTTCAGGGCCGGCTGCCGGTTTGGCTGTCATCGTCTATGAGGCTATCCAGCAGCTCGGGTTTCAACCCTTTTTGTTAGCGGTGGTGATTGCCGGGATATTTCAAATAGCCCTGGGTTTTCTACGGGCTGGAATCATTGGCTATTATTTCCCTTCTTCGGTGATCACCGGCATGCTGTCTGGGATCGGGATCATCATCTTTCTCAAACAGATTCCCCATGCCGTTGGTTATGACGCCGATTGGGAAGGGGACATAGGCTATCAGGAACCTGGTGGGGAGACGACTCTATCTGCCTTAGTGGATATGACCAACGCATTGCATCCAGGGGCTATCGTGATTGCCGCTGTATCATTGGGTATCCTGATATTGTGGGAGCAGCCATTCATGACACGGCAACGTATCTTCCAGCTGATTCAAGGACCGCTGGTGGCAGTGGTTGTCGGGATCTTACTCAATCTTGGTTTTCAGCGGTTCACACCCGATTTTGTGCTGGGTGCGGAACATCTGGTGCAGCTCCCCCTGGCCGACGGTTGGAGTGGGCTGCGTGAGTTCTTTACCCTGCCTGATTTTGGTGCCTATCGCAATAAAGCTATCTATACCGTGGCGGTGACGATGGCCATGATCGCCAGCCTCGAGACCTTATTGTGTGTGGAGGCGGCTGACAAGCTCGACCCCTTCAAGCGGGTGACACCGACAAACAGGGAATTGGTTGCTCAAGGGTTGGCCAATACCGTGTCGGGTTTGGTGGGGGGGCTGCCCATCACCCAGGTGATCGTGAGAAGCTCGACCAATATCCTGGCGGGAGCGCGCACCAAAGCATCTGCCTTTATTCATGGCTTGTTGCTGTTGGTGTCCGCTTTGTTGTTCCCTCATGTGCTCAACTTGATTCCTCTTGCCACCTTGGCGGCAATATTGTTCGTAGTGGGTTACAAGTTGGCCAGACCGGGGTTATTCGTGCGCATGTATCGCTACGGCTGGTATCAGTTCATTCCATTCATGGTGACCATCCTCGGTTTGGTGTTTACCGACCTGTTGACCGGGGTAGGGGTCGGTATGGCCGTGGCCCTGTTTTTCATCCTGTTGGAACATTACAAGTATGGAGTCTATTTGCATGAGGCCCACGAAGACAGTCGGTTGATTCTGCGTCTGGCGGAACAAGTGACCTTCCTCAACAAGGCCAACCTGTTGAGGACTCTGGACAAGATTCCACCCCATGCCGAGGTGGTCATCGATGGGTCGGCCACTCGCTATATCGATCACGATGCCTTGGAAATCATCGAAAATTTCAAGGCCGAAGCCGATGCCAAACATATCAAGCTGACCCTCATCGGCTTGCCGGTCGAAGGGAGTTTGCCTTCTATACCTCGCACCGACATCAAAAGAACAGACTCAGGAGAATGCAATGAAACTGCTACAACACCTGTTTGAGAACAATCGTCGTTGGGTCGAGTCCGTTGAGAAGGAAAACCCGGGTTTTTTTCAACGGTTAGCCCAGGGGCAGGCGCCGGAATATCTTTGGATCGGGTGCTCCGATAGCCGTATCCCTGCCAATGAGGTGGTGGGATTGCTGCCGGGAGAGTTGTTCGTCCATCGCAATGTGGCAAATCTGGTGATTCACACCGACATGAGTCTGCTTTCAGTGCTCCAGTATGCGGTGGAAGTGTTGCAGGTCAAGCATATCATCGTCTGTGGTCATTATGGTTGTGGTGGGGTGATGGGTGCGATGAAGGGGGATACATTGGGGCTGATCGACAACTGGCTCCGTTTTATTAAAGATATCTATCATAGTAA
>JALVSV010000377.1 GCA_027024125.1 Methylothermaceae bacterium
CTTTGGCCTGGATCCGATCAAGAGGTATCGCATCACCGGCAAGGGGAAGCGTCTGTCCACGATAGTTGATCAGGGATCTTTTGCCGTCTGGCTTGACCAGAACGGCCGACAAGGGGGTAGGTAACGGTCCCCGTCTTATCAAATCCGTAGCCACCCCATCCCCCACCAGTTCACGAAAATGAGCTTCCCCATGAATATCATTGCCCAGATAGCCACAAAATGCAGACTTTCTTTCGAGCCTGGCCACGGCCACGGATGCATTGGCAGCAGGGCCTCCGCCACAGGCAACGAAATCGGTAGCCACACATTTTTCATCTTCGCCCGGATGGTGGCTAATGGCAAACACCAGATCATAGGAGGCATGCCCAACACAGAGCACATCCACCTGCATCACCTCAGTCCCATCTGAACAACCAGAAAATCCAACTCAACAAGTTATCCGGGGTCTTTTTCAATGTCGGTTCGCTTTCTCCAAAATTCAGTTCGCACACCTCTTCGGTCTTGGCCGCCAGTTCATCCATTTCCAGCAGCCAATAGGATTTGGCCATGATTTTCAAGGCAAACGGAATCGCATGGGTACGGGGAAAGTCCCTGACGATCTCTTGCGACCGGTTGGCGGCAGCGATATAGGCCCCCCTCCGAAAATAGTAATTGGCAACCTGCAACTCATGCATCGCCATCAGATTGAACAAAGCAAACTTACGGCGCTCCGCTTTTGGCGCATATTCACTCTCAGGAAACCTCTCAAGCAAGGTCACAAAATCTTGATAACCCTGGGCCAAAGGCGTGGGATCTCGTTTGCTCAAATCCAGTGGAAAATACCGCTCGACAAAGCCGATAGATTGACTGGTATGTACCAGCCCACGCAGATAGTATGCATAATCAAGACGCTTATGATCAGGATAAAGCTTGACGAACCGATCAAGCGCCGCAAGTGAGGATTCGGGATCTCCCTGCTTGTAATAGGCATAAGCCAGATCGAGAAGCACCTGGGGACCGTATTTGCCAAACGGATATCTCGATTCCAAGGCTTGGAAGAGTTCTATTGCCCTGGTGTAACTGCCATTATCCATCTTTTCTTTGGCCTGTTTGTACAGGTCTTCCTCCGGCATCACCTCAACCGGTTCAGGCTTATGCTCAAACCAGCCTTTGATGGTGGAACAGCCACCCTGCAGCAGAATCAGGTTGCAGACGATCAATACCCGCAACAGGCAGATCGTTCTATTCATGGTCACAGCCCACAATTCCTTCTGACACGATCGCTTCCACAGCCACTCCTCTGTTGATTGAAAAAGGAGGCAATTATATGCCAGAAGTCGAACATGGCCACACTCCAACATCCTCCTATGGTTAGAAAAAGTCCCCTCGCTGCTGATCCGTATAAGCAGGTTTGTTGTCACTCAAGCGAACCCATCCCACCACGATTCTATACACCATCCACAGCAGATCCGCCATCAAAATGACCCAACCCACCATCCACATCATTGAGGCCGCCCCCAAGACGCCCCACAGGACGCTAAACCAAAAGGTGCGTATCTGCCAGGCATAATGGGATTCGACCCAGGTGCCTTTGGCTTCCGGCTGTTTTATGTAGGCTAGAATCAATGCCGCAACATAGCTGATTCCTATGACAAATCCCGCTGCCTGCAAGGCATACACAATCATGGCCCACTTGCGCGCCTCCCCGGCACGGTGCGCTTGGTTGTTATCTATGATCTGATTCACCGTTCACCTCCTCGGTCATTCTTGGTTAATTGCTCTCGCCAACGTTGCAATCGCTCGACGGTTCCTATGTCGCTCCAAAAGCCACGGTAAAGTTGCCCTGTCACCTGCCCCTTTTCAATTGCCTGCCGCAACAGCGGGGCCAGGGGAAATCGCCCTGGCCGGCACTGCCGAAACAACCGGTGACTGTAGATGGCTATGCCACTGAATGTCCATTTATGCGGTCCATCCTCACACACTTGCCCTTGCTCCAATGCGAAATCCCCCTCTGGATGCTGGGGGGGATTCGGTACCAACACCAGGTGCGCCAATGTTTCCAGCCGCATCGGTAACTGTGAAAAGGGAAAGTCGGTGGCAATATCACCGTTGACAACCATGAAAGGATCGCTCAAAAGAGGCAACGCATGGTAGATACCTCCCCCTGTTTCCAAGGCGGTTTCCGGTTCCCGGGAATAGTCGATGCTCACTCCGTAACCGTCTCCATCCCCCAATGCGGCTTCAATCTGTCGCCCCCGATACCCAAGATTGATCACCAGTTCGCTGAAGCCCGAGCGTACCAGCTGCTCGATGATCCTGACAATCAGGGGCTTACCCCCCGCCTGCAACAGCGGCTTGGGAATACTGTCTGTCAAAGGTTTTAACCGCTCGCCACGGCCTGCAGCCAGGATCATCACCTTCATAGCTTCTCCCTCACCTGTGGCATGACGACTTCCCGGAGAAACTTCCCGAAGGGTCTCAAAGGATCGTGCCTCGCGCATACAGCAACGACATAACCCAAAGTGAGAGGGATATCGCCAAGATAGCCTCTACGACCTTCGCGCAGCCACAATCGAACAAAGATTCCCGCTGCCTTGAGATGCCTTTGGGCCCCCATCAGATCGAACCACCGCTGCCAATGCTGCGGGCCAACGCTCATTCCTGCCTGAATCAGGCTTTGCCGATATCGCTCACTCCACCGCTCGACCCACTGGTCAGGCCAGGAGACATAACAATCCCTGAGCAGGGATACCGGATCATAGGTGACCGGACCAATTACGGCATCCTGAAAATCCAGGACACCAGGGCTCTCCCCCCCCATGACCATCAGATTGCGCGAGTGGTAATCCCGGTGAACACAGACCCGGGGTTGTTCCAAGGCGTTTTCCACCAGCACCTGGATCGTGCGCTGCCAGAGCCTGTCATCGGGCACAACCCCCAACCATCGATCCAACAACCACTCAAGGAAGATCCCCAATTCGCGGTTCAGCAGATCCTCCGAGTAAGAGGGCAGATCCAATTGATCAGCCTCCAATGTGGTTTGCAGCAGCCGTGTGGTGTTTAGGGCCTGCCCATAGAGCCTGTCCGCGTTCGTCTCTTCCAGGCAAGACAGATAACTTCGGTCTCCAAAGTCTTCCAGCAGCGCAAAACCCATTGCAGACTCCAGGGCATAGATCTCAGGGACCTTCACACCCACCCGCCTCATGAGCGTGGCAACTTTGGCAAAACGATTCACATCTTCCGGTGGTGGCGCATCCATCGCGATCAACTGACCATCCGGGATAAAGACACGAAAATATCGCCGTCCGCTGGCGTCACCTGCAACAGGCTCCACTTTGGTCACAGGAAATTCAATCCATTCCAACAACGACTTCAGCCGCCGGTCCTCGCGATTCAGTGTTAGCGACATTGCCACCTCATGATAAAATGGCCAGCCAAGAGTGAACGATCCAACGCCAAGACACCAATAAATCCCCTTCAATTTCTCATTCGCTAAACAATAACAAGATGCCACTCCAACGCAAGGGAAAGTCAGTCATTATCTCGGTTTCCCTGCTTGTGGGGGGTATTTGTCAGTTTACAAGGGCCGCTGAATCTTTCAACGACTGGCATTGTCGCCCTATGGGTGACCAGTGGTCGTGCAACGCAAACCTCAAGCAGGTTGCTGCCGAACCATTGCATCTGGCAGCCCAGGGCACCGGGGTGACCTCTAAGGAGGAAACACCCCAGGTGGCCAAGCCTCCCCCTCCCGAGATCCGAATCGGGAAGGTTCCA
>JALVSV010000378.1:0-9297 GCA_027024125.1 Methylothermaceae bacterium
ATCATGCCGCCAAACCTGTTGCAGTATCCTGTCATATTGATGGGAGCGCTCAAGGCAGGGCTGATCGTCGTCAACGTCAATCCACTGTTCACTTCACGAGAACTGGCCAGGGAATTGAGCGATTCCGGCCCTTCGGGAATCGTGATATTGGAAAATTTCGCCCATGTTCTGGAAAAAGTCGGTGAAGAACTGTGGCCGAGACACGTCATCACCACCCGGATAGGCGACATGTTCCCCGCACCAAAACGGTTCCTGGTGAATGGGTTGGTGAAACTACGGGGACAGGTACCCCGGTATCATCTGCCGAAAACGCTGAAACTGAACGAGATCCTCCAGCAGGCCAACGATGATCCCTTGGAGTTCGATCTGGGCCCGGATGACTTGGCGTTTCTCCAATATACCGGGGGAACCACGGGGACACCCAAGGGGGTGATGCTCAGCCACCACAATCTACTGGTCAACATCGAGCAAACCCGATTGTGGCTGACCTGCAAGGGCTGGCAACGCCGTCTTGACTACGGGTGTGAAGTTCTCGTCACAGCCCTCCCCCTCTATCACATCTTTGCCCTGACCGCCAATCTTTGCGTCGGTATGACCTTGGGAATGCACAACCATCTGATCACCGACCCAAGAAACCTGAAAAGGCTGATACGGCTTCTCCGCAGCATACCATTTACCTGTATCACCGGCGTCAACACCCTGTTCGACCACCTGCTACGCCAGCCCGAATTTGCACAGCTGGACTTTTCCCACCTCAAATTGACTTTAGCAGGAGGCATGCGGATGTTTCAGCCCATTGCCGAGCGCTGGCATGAAATCACCGGATGTCCGGTCATCGAAGGATACGGCCTGACCGAGACCTCACCAGTCGTGACCCTCAATCCCCTCGATATCGATGTATTCACCGGCAGTATCGGCCTGCCCCTGCCAGGAACCGATTGCCGCATACGTGACGATGACCACTGGGCCCGAACAGGCGAAACGGGAGAATTGTGCATCCAAGGGCCTCAGGTCATGCGGGGGTATTGGAACAACCCTGAGGAAACAAGAGCCACGTTTACCGACGATGGCTGGCTTAGAACCGGTGACATCGCCAGCATGGATGACAAAGGTTTTTTCTATATCGTCGGAAGAAAGAAAGACATGATCCTGGTATCCGGATTCAACGTCTACCCCAATGAGATCGAGGAGGTCATCAATGCCCACCCTGCTGTTGCCGAATGTGCTGCCATCGGTGTTGCTGACGAACATACCGGGGAGGCGGTCGAAGTCTTCGTAGTCAAAAAGGATCCCACATTGACCGAATCAGAACTCCTGGCATGGTGCCGTGCCAACCTGACTCCTTACAAACGTCCCCGGCACATTGAATTCCTCGAGGTTCTACCCAAATCTGCAGTGGGCAAAATCCTCCGGCGACAACTCAGGGAATAGACGTCACTGGCTGGTGAAAACCGACCATCCAAACTCAACCGGTCCGCGGAGAGACAGTCCCGTAAGCTACCGCCGTTGCCAGCTTCCTTTAGATCAAATGGGATTGCCTTCCTTGTCCACCAGAGGAATATGATATTGGTTCAGAACTGCGTCGATCTCTGCATGTTTCTGGTCAATGAGTTCCTGCAACATCTTCTGCCTTTCCTTGTCACCCCTTCTAACCGCCATCGCAATGGCATAATCGAAGCGAATCCCTTTTTCCGATTTCAGCGGAATCAGTTCATAGTTTTCAGGGTGCTTCCAGGCAAGGTAGGCACCAATGGGTCCCCAAACCACCGCCATATTGATGTTGTCATTACTGAACTCTTTGTCCAGTCTCATGGCGGTATTGATGTTAGGATCCCCACTCATGGACTGATAGGTACGTCCCTGTTTGAGCAGTTGATGACGTAGCAGCCAAGTGACGCCCGGAGTACGGTCGAACATGGCGATCTTCAACTGCACTTTGCGTTCGGCCGGCAATTCGAATAATTGTTCTGGCTTGTGGATATCGTCAAACCCCCTGCCCTTGGCCACCACGAGCACGTAAGTGGACCGGTAATAGGGTTTGGTGGTGGCAGCCAGCTCATAACCCGCCGGCACTCCCATGACCACATCACATTTGTATTCACCTGTCTTGGGATCCTTAGCTTTCAGAGTATTACGAAGGAACCCGATCCTCTGTGGAAACCAGGTGTATGCTATCTTCTGTCCCAATTCATCAGCCAGCAGGTGAGCAATTTTGTTTTCGAATCCTGCCTCATCACGGGTGGAAAGTGGCGGATTGACAGGATCTGCACACACCTTGAAAGCCGTTTCTTTTCCATTGACCACTTGGGCCAATCCAAACACCATCATACCCATTATCAATTGCCAAATTAAGCGCATCGGCCATCTCCTCGAATTTTGAATTTGAATTGCAACGGGCCACATGACCGGATCATGTAGCACACCGGTTTGAGTTTGCCAGAAGTATACCGGAAACCGCTTCCCTCTTGTTCACAGGGTAATTTTGAGGTAATTTGGAGAATTCACACCCCAACTCATAGGTTTTTGTATGACCTTACAGGCCAAAGACATCATGGAAACCAGGGTGGTGTCGGTCCCTCCGGAAATGACCCTCGATCAGTTCGAAGAGTTCCTGACCATCCAAGGAATCGATGGTGCACCGGTACAAACCGCTGAAGGAGAAATCATCGGCATCGCCTCCAAGACAGACGTGGTTCGAGCCTTACGCTTTCAAACCCGTGACAGGTTCAGCGGTTTGAGCGGAGAAGACATCACCGTAGGCGACATCATGACAGATAACGTCATTTTCATTCCTCCAGACCTTTCTCCTCAAGAGATCGCCGAACTGATGACAGAACATGGAATTCATCGGGTCCTGGTGGGAGACAAACAGCATGTCAAAGGCATTATTACCACATTCGACCTGCTCCGCCTGGTTCGTTAGTCCTCAGGCCGCATCCCTCGATTCGAGATCCAGTCCCAGTGGATTTTCCGGATCGATGCCGGGCATGAAGGGTACCTGCCGGTCCTGATCGGTCACCTGGTACACCAGGCCCAACCAGTTGTTGAACACTGCCTTGGCAGTATCACGCCAAGTATTGTCCAGATGAGGAAGCAGCAGCCTCTCGGGAAACTCAGGAATCTTCCCTCCACGTTTTTCGGCTATCGCGACCACGCTTCGGTAATCCTCCAGAATTGCCCTTGCCTTGTCGTTGAAATAGTTCTCGGGAAAAGGGGGATAGTCCTCCCGTTCTCCTTCCAGATATCGTGACACCTCACGTTTGAATTCCTTCATCAGACTGATGGTGTCGTACTCTGGATGCCCCTGAAAAAACACCACCCTGAATAAATCCTGGCTCACCGCAAGATGCACTCCGGCCTTCTCGCTTTCCACCAGTACCTTCAGTCCCTTTCGTGCCAGATCCTCACGGAACAACTCGTTGAAGCGCGAATGAGGAACGTCGAAACGGGTATTGATATCGGCCACCAGGGGGTGACGAGGTTCGATGACCCGGTGGGAATACACCCCCCAGCGTTTGTATCCCAGAGGGGTGCGGCGAATGCCATGACAATATTGCACCAGGGCATGGGTGGCAAGGCATGAACACAGAATCGAGGTGACGTTCTTCTTAGCCCAATCGAACACCTCGGCCAGAGGTTCCCAAAAAGGCTCCTGGGGCAGATCAGGATGAGTGACATTGGCGCCACTGACAATCAACGCATCCAGCCCCTGCTGTCTGATCTTTTCGAAGGACTCATAGTGCTCATCGATGTGAGCCTGAGCTTCCGGTCCCCGTTGCAGGCCTTCGATGGTGAATGGGTGGACATAAAACTGCACGATCTGATTGCAGGCCCCGAGCAGACGGAAGAACTGGCGCTCGGTCGCCTCCAGTGCCTTGTCGGGCATCATATTGAGCAGGCCGATATGAAGTTCGCGGATATCCTGATGCCTCGCAGCTTCAGGCTCCAATATCTTCTGCCCTTCGGCGCGGAGTCGTGCGAAAGTAGGAAGATTGGTATGGGCAATCAAAGGCATCGGAACACCCCCTCATCCAGCCTTGAGCTGTGAATCATGCTCATCGATGGCATCGGCCACCAGATCAAGAAAGTCTTTTTCATCCCGGAGTTCACAGATATCTGCTGCATCGATCACATAACCGTATTGATCGGCGATTCTTTGATAGCGGGGCAATCTTGCCTGTAACAGCCGGGGAAATACCCAGGTCACGAAATCGTCGGGTGGAATCTCCTCCGTGGAGGAATAACCCTTTTCCTGCATATACTCCGCCAGTTGTCTGTCCAGAAACTCTTCCCGGTAATAGAGTGGTTTCGGTGTTTCCCTGGCACGTCCGATCAACAGCTGCTCCAACTCAGGAGAAGTCTGGATATAAACAATCAAGGTATGTTTGGCCAGAGTCTCCAGCACCTTCGGTTCTTCCAGCTCACATACGCTTCCCCCGGCATCGTTGATGAAATGCTGGTAACCATAGATATCACGTGCCTTCTCGATGAAAGCGGGCACATCCAGCATCGCAGCGATCTCGGCCTGCCGGTGCAGAGCCTGGCGACGTTTGAACTCGGTCAATGGGAGACCGCCCTGCTCCGGGTTGCCTATCTTTCCCAAAAAGGTCGCAATGGGTGACAGGTTATCGACCGTGATGTTGCTGCAGATATAGATGGAATCAGAGCGTAACAGATCGCGTAGGAATGGCACCTGCATGGCCTGGCGCTTGATGTTGTCCAGAATCGGTTCCTCCAGATACTTGGTCCCGATACGATAATCACCGGAGTAGTGAAACCATTGATCTTTTGGAAGCTTGTTGGCCAGAGTAGTTTTGCCTACGCCGGACATTCCCAGCAATGTAATCCTTTTTGAGTCCCAGTGCAGGAATTCCTGCGGCGTCATCTTCATCTGCTTTGCTCCGGAGAAAAAATGCCAATCTTAACGTTGAATGGGCAGCTTTGAAACTTGCCCCCATGGAAATCGCTCTTGAAATTTGCTCTCAATGGAATGTCTTGATGGGTCCAAACCCTGTTGAGAAAGTTCATTGATTATCCTGTTTTCTGTACCACCTCCTGAAACTCTATGTAATAATCAAGCTACATAATTTTGTTTTCTCACCACTTCCATGCAAAGACAGGAAAGCTTGTCCGCGGTTTTTTCCATGTACCCAAAAACACTCAGGATCCTGTTGGCCCTGCTTCTTTGGTGCCTGGGCTTTCCCCTGCAGGCCCAGCCGCCTGTATCACTTCCCAACTGGAGTGAGCTGGTGATGGAAGTATCGCCAGCACTGGTCGTCAAGATCCAGGTGGACTCCAGCAGCGGGGGTAAAGCGATACCGCACCTGCTGGAATATCCCGATGCTCTGTGGCCGGACCCTGCCGAAACACTCTATCATTTGACAGTGGAAACCCGCCTGAAGTGGTTCCTGTCCAGCAAATCGTGGCTGGGGGAACTATGGTTCAAACCAGATCTCACGGCCCTTCAGAGGACACGGCTGAAATCAGGCAAGACCCGCAATTTCAAGATCTATCGCTATGCCAAAGGGCGGGTGTATCGAGTCCGCCACCAACCCAAGGGCGAGGAAATCAGTTCCGATCCTTTGATTTGGCCCATAGAGAATAAACGTGTCTATGAATTCCCCCCCCAAATCTCCAAACGCTGTAGCAGAATCACCGACCCTTACGCCCTTCTTTTGCTATTGTCCCAGGGAGGCTTCGACAAGGAACGGAAGTTATGCATTTTCAACAAGAAAACCGTCTATGAAGTGACCCTCCGCCGTGAAGGCAAACAGCAGATCAATGTCGACTACCTCTTCAGGGATAAACCGGTCCAAACTACAGTGATGGCAGAAAAAATTGCCATCCTTCCCAACCCAATGCAAAGGGACTTCCGGGACTCAATCGAGCCCTTCGAACTATTGGGAATGGAAGGCAATATCATCGCCCTGGTAGACCCTGAAAATCACCTCCCACTGCTATTCGAAGGCAAGGTTCCAGGTTTTGGCCAGGCAAAATTGAGCCTGACCCAGGTCAGGCCCCGAGCTCAGCCTCCACAAAACTAGCCAAACGTCTCAACAGCCCATCGGGCTCACGCACAGCCATCTCGGCAATTTCCTTTGCCCGATCGCGCATGTCTGCAAATGCATAGATGCGCAGCTGTGGTGCATTCCCGGAAGGACGGATATGGGCGATCTCCCCATTGGCGAAATAACATCGCACCCCATCGAGAACGTTGATCCGTGACACCCGGGTAAATCCATTGTCCACAGCAAACACCTGCCCGAGCAGATCGAGCTTCCTCTTCCATTCCCTGCCGATGTCGCTATCCCATTCGCAACGCTTGATTTCATGGCCCTCGCTGTCCAACAACACCATCCCGTCGGACTCAAACCGCAGCTCCTTGACTTCGGGATCGCGGGGCAGGAAAAAGCCCACAATGCGTTTCCCCAGTTCCTGAGGGAATTCATCGATGAGATCGGATCTGCCATAACAGGGTGGGAACAGTTCAAGCATTTCGGCCACCGACAGACCGCGCTCGCGGGCTGCTGCCAAAACACACAGAATGGGCAGGACGGAATCGCGCGTGGGAAGGGCCTGGATCACGTGCTCCCCCAGGCTGATGTTCGAACCCAATAGAAACCCTCCATTGGCTTCCCATGCCATCACCCGTCGGTAACCCTGATCCAACAACCGATGCATTGCCTCGATCACATAAGGCGAACCGATGCGGGTACGAAGGATGGAAATGCCATGTCTTTCCAGAAACTCCTCAAGAATCGGATTGGCACTGATAGGCACAGCCACTGCATCCGCGTGAAGATAGTCTGCCACCAAGGCGCCCAGAAGGTCACCGGGAAGAAAATGCAATTCGCTTCCATCCACAGCCACCACTAGAGGCCGGTCGCTGTCTCCATCTGTGGACAATACCACATCCATCCTGTGATCCTGCCGTGTGACCAGATCCCGAAGCATTTCCAGATGGGAATCTGAGATCGCTTCGGTATCCAGGGGAATGAACTGATCACTGCGTCCGGCGCACTGCACATCGGCCCCGGTGCTGGCCAGGATCTGGGGGATGAGATCCCGACCCACCGCACTGTACTGAAAGAACAGGACCCGCCAGCCCTTGAGGCTTTCTCCAGCAAACACCTGCTGATAGCGTCGTCGATAACATTCCTCCGCAGCCGGGTTGACCTTGGGTAAGGGAGGGACCAGAGCTTCCTTGAACATGCCGTCAGGGCCGAACGGTGAAGCAGAAGCAGGGCGCGAATACTCCTGGCTACGCAACTTTTCCACCGCAGCCACGATTCCCTGCTCATCGCTCTTGAGCACCTCGCCGTCGCACCGATTGGCTTTCTGCCCATTGCGATCGGCAGGGATATGACTACCCGTGATGATGAAACTGGCCACTCCCTTCTGCAGAGCATAGTAAGTCAAGGCGGGTGTTGGGATGAGGCCACAATAATCGACACCGTATCCTGCATCGGTGATGGCCCTGGCAGTGGTCTTCAGGAGACGCTCGGTCGACGGCCTCAGATCTCCTGCCAAAGGAATGGCCACTTGCTCCGGCCGTTTCGGCTCACAGGCCAACTTCCCGGTTTCGGCAAAATATTCCAACGTTCCCCGGGTCAGGCAATACACCTCGATATCGGTCAGCTCCTCCACCTTCGCCCGCACACCACTGGTTCCAAAGCGCAACGGCTTGGGATCATGATCAAGAACGTCTCGTAAAGTCGGTTCGTTGGCCATCATTTCACCTCCACTTTGGCGAATCGGCGTTTACCCACCTGAAATATGTGTGTCTCTCCCGGGGTTATGGCGTGTTTGGGATCCTCGATCCTTTCCCCATCGATCCGCACCGCACCCTGAGCGATCATCCTGAGGGCTTCGGAAGTGCTTTTGACCAAACCCGCCTGTTTCAACAGGCTGCCGATGGCAATGCCTTGTGGGGAATCGCTTTGCAGGGACAGGGTTTCCAGATCTTCGGGCAGGGCCCCGCGTTTGAAGCGGTCCTCGAAATTCTGCAGCGCTTTGTCAGCCGATTCTGCATCATGAAAGCGCGTAACGATCTCAAGGGCCAACCGCACCTTGAAATCCCTTGGATTGGCGCCCTCCGCACAGGCGCGTTGCCAGGCCCGGATCTCTTCCAGAGGGCGAAAACTCAATAGCTCGAAATAGCGCCACATCAAATCGTCGGATATCGACATCAGCTTGCCGAACATTTCATCTGGCGGTTCATTGATGCCGATATAGTTGCCCAATGACTTGGACATTTTCTGCACCCCATCGAGGCCTTCCAGAATCGGCATGGTGATGACCACCTGAGGTTTCTGGCCATAGGCTTCCTGGAGCTGCCGCCCAACCAACAGGTTGAACTTCTGGTCGGTACCACCCAACTCCACATCCGCCCTGAGAGCCACCGAATCATACCCCTGAATCAAGGGATAGAGGAACTCGTGGATGGCAATGGCCTGACCGCTCTTGTACCGTTTGCTGAAATCGTCACGTTCCAGCATTCTTGCCACCGTATATTTGCCTGCCAGTTGAATCAGATCGGCCGCACTCATGGCATTCATCCAACTGGAATTGAACATCACCAGCGTCTTCTCAGGATCGAGAATCTTGAAGATTTGCTGCTCGTAGGTTCGAGCATTGTCGATCACCTCATCACGGCTGAGGGGTGGCCGTGTCTGGTTCTTGCCGGTGGGATCGCCAATCATGCCTGTAAAATCACCGATAAGAAAGATGGCTTCATGCCCAAGATCCTGAAACTGTTTGAGTTTACCCAGCAGAACGGTATGCCCCAAATGGAGATCGGGAGCAGTGGGATCGAATCCTGCCTTAATCCGAAGAGGCTTGCCGGTCCGCAGACGTTCCAGCAACTCCTTCTCCACAAGGATCTCTTCGGTGCCTCGCTTTAACGCCTCCAGCGCCTGTTCGGGATCGGTCATGAATGCTCCTGTTCCAGAGATATTAAGGAAATTTAGCAAGATTACACGACTTTATATACACTTATAAAGAATTATTCGACACATTCTAAGGACACAGATGACCCTCCCTGCGACAGCAAGCCGAATCGTATTCTATGGAATAGGACTCATCCTTTTCGTCGGAACTGGCCTGACGGTATGGAAAACTCAAAAAAACCCCGATGATCCACCTTTGGCGAAGGAGAAAGCAGTGGTCTCGTCAGGTGTCATATCCGAAAAGGTCACCTCGCAGCAAAAAGCAGCATCACATCCGGCCGTCCAGGAAACGCCTATGGAATCGGCCGGCCGGTCCGATCAGGAATGGATCAAACATACGATTCGCAAA